>CAMXNV010000119.1 GCA_947245315.1 uncultured Oscillibacter sp.
CCGTCCTCCCCTTCCCGGAGCGCTACCGCATCGGGAACGTGTACTCCATGATCGTCTTCAAGCTGAACATCGAGGAATTCGAGTACGCTTACCGGGTGGACGGCCCCAGCGATCCCGCCCGGGGCATCATCTTCGACAAGAGCAAGTACCTCCTGGACCCTTACGCCCGGGCGGTGACCGGCCAGAGCAAGTGGGGCGTGAAGCCCTCCATGGACCAGCACTATAAGGCCCGGGTGGTGAAGGACGACTTCGACTGGGGCAACATGCCCCGGCCCCTGATCCCCATGGAGGACCTGGTGATCTACGAGCTCCACGTCCGGGGCTTCACCATTCACGGCTCCTCCGCCGTGGCCGCCCCGGGGACCTTCGAGGGCCTCCGGGAGAAGATTCCCTACTTAAAGGAGCTGGGGGTCAACGCCGTGGAGCTGATGCCCATCTTCGAGTTCGACGAGATGCAGGACGCCCGGCTGGTGGACGGGGAGCAGCTCTACAACTACTGGGGCTACAACACCGTCAGCTTCTTCGCCCCCAATACCAGCTACGCCTCCGGCCTGGAGTACAACCGGGAGGGCAACGAGCTCAAGCGGCTCATCCAGGACTGCAACGAAAACGGGATCGAGGTCTACCTGGACGTGGTCTTCAACCACACGGCGGAGGGCAACGAGGACGGGCCCTTCTTCTCCTTCAAGGGCTTCGACAACAATATTTACTACCTCCTCACCCCCGAGGGACACTATTACAATTTCAGCGGCTGCGGAAACACCCTGAACTGCAACCACCCTATTGTCCACGAGATGATTATCAGCTGCCTGCGCTACTGGGTCACCACCTACCACATCAGCGGCTTCCGCTTCGACCTGGCCTCCATCCTGGGGCGCAACGAGGACGGCACCCCCATGAACAAGCCCCCCCTGCTCCAGGCCATGGCCTTCGACCCCATCCTGGGGGACGTGAAGCTCATCGCCGAGGCTTGGGACGCCGGAGGGCTGTACCAGGTGGGCACCTTCCCCGCCTGGAACCGCTGGGCGGAGTGGAACGGCCGCTACCGGGACGACATGCGCCGCTACCTCAAGGGGGACGCGGGCTGCGCCCAGGCCGCCGCCCTGCGGATGGTGGGCTCCCGGGACATCTACCAGGCCGGGGAGCGGAAAAACGCCTCGGTGAACTTCATCACCTGCCACGACGGCTTCACCCTCTGGGACCTCTTCTCCTACAATGTCAAGCACAATGAAAAAAACGGCTGGGGAGGAACGGACGGAGCCAATGACAACAACAGCTGGAACTGCGGAATCGAGGGAGAGACGGACGACCCGGAGATCGTGGCCCTCCGGCGGCGGATGGTCCGCAACGCCTTCGCCCTCCTCATGTGCAGCCGGGGCATCCCCATGTTCCTGGCGGGGGACGAGTTCTGCAACACCCAGTTTGGAAACAACAATGCTTACTGCCAGGACAATTTGACCAGCTGGCTGGACTGGCGGATGCTGGAGAAAAACAGGGACATGTTCCGCTTCTTCCAGTTCATGATCGCCCTGCGGAAGCGCTTCCGGGTCCTCCGGACCAACCTCAGCGACGGGTATTACGGCTTCCCCGACGTCAGCTTCCACGGCGTCGCCCCCTGGCACAGCCAGTTCCAGGACCATGAGCGCTATGTGGGCGTCCTCTTCGCCGGGCAGGCGGAGGGGGAGGCCCCCCAGATCGTCTACGCCGCCTCCAACGCCTATTGGAAGCCCCTGGAGGTGGAGCTGCCGGAGCTCCCCGCCCACCTGTGCTGGGAGCAGCTGGCGGACACCTGGCAGCCGGAGCAGAGCGCCCAGGACGTCCCCGGCGGGCGGTTCTCCATCGGGCCCCGGAGCGTGAAGGTCTTCGCCGCCCGGCCCGTGTAAGCGGGGGCCGCTCCCCGGCGGGGCGGCAGGGGGAGTGTTCGATTAGCAAATTTATTGCAGGGGGCCCGGTTTCCTGACCGGGCCATCCCCGGAACCACGGATGTCCCGGGGGAACGGGCCGCCGAAGGCGGCGGCCCCTACGGGGGGACTATCGATAGAACACCCTGTAGGGGGCGGGGGCTGTCCCGTCCCGTCTTTCGGAAGCATGGCAGTCCCGGAGAAACGGGAGGGGACGGAGCCCCTCCCCTACACGGTGTTCTACCGCAGAAATCCAGGGGGTGTCCGATTGGCAGATCTATTGTAGGGGCGGCCCCCCTGGCCGCCCGTTCTCTTCAAACACCGGACTACCCTGAGGACGGGCGATGGATCATCGCCCCTACACCGTGCCGGGGAATAATCAATCACCATAAAATGCGCGATAGGACCCCCGCAACCGAGCGTTGCTTGACAGGCATCCCCCGCCATGGTAAGCTGAACCCACAAAGGAGGCGGACCATGAACTTCAAAGACAACTTCACGGCCCTGCGGAAACAGGCGGGCCTCTCCCAGAGCGAGATCGCCGGGAAGCTCTTCGTCACCCGCCAGGCCGTCTCCCGCTGGGAACAGGGGGACACCGTGCCGGAGATCGAGACCTTACAGGCCATCTCCCAGCTCTTCGGCGTCACCATCAACGACCTGCTGGGCTACCCCACCGACCTGGCCTGTCAGAGCTGCGGCATGCCCGTCGTCCCGGAGCAGATGGGCCGACATGAGGACGGAACCCTCAACGAGCACTACTGCAAATGGTGCTGGGACAACGGGGCGTTCACCAGGGACTGCACCATGGAGGAGATGATCGAGTGGTGCCTGCCCTACATGCCCTTCGGGACGCCGGAGTCCAACCGGGCCTTCCTGACGGACCTGCTGCCCACCCTGGACCGCTGGAAGAACCAGCAAGCATAAATCGCGGAGGCTCCCAACCGGAGCCCCCGCTTTTTTTGCTCAGTCAATGGTCTCCCCCTCACCGGGAGCCCTCCTTCAGCGCCCGCCGGGCCCTGCTTGTAAACTCGATGGACTCTAAAATATTCTTCTCCAGCAGCCGCAGGAAGCGCTCCGCCTGCTGGGAGAGCTTGCCCCCCTTGAGGGCGATCCAGCCGATGCGGATGCCGCTCTTCTCGATCAGGGGCAGGGTGATGATCTTCCGGTAGCCGCTGCTCTTCGTGATGAGGCCGCTGCCGGTGGTGAACCCGTCGGTGTAGGACAGCACCCGGAGCATGGCGCTGCGGCTGTTCACCCGAATCTGCCGGGCGGGCTTTTTCAGGGACAGCATCCGGTACTCCTCAGAGAAGTCCACCGCCACGCCCTGCTCCCGCTCGAAGGACACGTAGGGATACCCCGCCAGGTCGCCCTCCGCCACCGCCTCCTGCTCCGCCAGGGGGTGGCCCCGGCGGACGTAGACGCAGGGGTCCACCACCGCCACCTCGTGGAACACCAGGGACCGGGAGTCCAGGTAGCGGAAGACCATCTTCTCCGTCAGCTCCGTCAGGCAGATGACCCCGATGTCCGCCCGGTGGTCGTATACGTCGTCAATTACCGCGTCCATGTCCACCTCCCGGACGGAGAACTGATAGCGGTTGGCCTCCGGGGACTGGAGGAGCTCCAGGAAGGCGTCCTCCGTGAAGGGGTAGCGCTGGGAGGAGACGGAGAGGTGGGTGGCCGGGGCGGCGTTCCGCGCCTCGCCGTAGCGGGTTTCAATCCACTGCTTCTGCTCCAGCAGGGACGCCGCGTAGCCCAAAAACTCCAGGCCGTCCGGCGTGAACTCCACCCCCCGGTTGCTGCGGACAAAGAACTGGAGGCCCAGCTCCTCCTCCAGCTCCCGGATGGCCGTGGAGATTCCGGACTGGGAGAGGAAGAGCTTGTTGGCCGCCTTGTTGATGGACCCGCACTTGGAGACCTCCACCAAATAGGTCAGCTGCTGAAAGGTCATAGCGCCTCCCTTCGTCCCCCGGAGGGGAAGGCCGCTCCAGGTTCCGGCGGGCGGCGCGCCGTGTTATGCTATACGCGGCCATGGCCGCGGGGAACCACGGGCCTATTATACGGCGCCGCCCCTCCCCTTGTCAAATGGGTATCACTAAAATTGCTAACGGTTTCTCAAAATCTAATACTAACACTCACCTTGGAAAAATGGTATGATGATTATGGAAGTTGACAAAAACCAATGAGCCGCACTTTGGTTTCCTGGTCAACATTACCGTAATTCCGCTGTCAAACCCGTCTCTCCGCACGCGATCACCGGGCCGTCTGACGCCGGCAGGCCGGGGGAGCTTCATAGCAAAAAAACTGAACTCCAACTTTTCCCAGCAAAAACCGACGTCAGACGGCGCAAAAAAGAAAGGAAGGTACACTTTTATGAACTGCAAGAACAAGGGCTTCGCCACTCGCCAGATTCACGCCGGCAAGGTGGAAAACGCCGCCGGTTCCCTGTGCGCCCCCATCTACCAGACCTCCACCTTCGAGTTCGCGTCCGTGGAGCAGGGCGGCGCCCGCTTCGCCGGGAAAGAAGAGGGTTATATTTACAGCCGCCTCGGCAACCCCACCACCGCCCAGGTGGAGGCGAAGATGGCCTCTCTCGAGGGCGCTGAGGCCGCCCTGGTGGCGGGCTCCGGCATGGGCGCGATTTCCACCGCCCTGTGGAGCTCCGTGGTGGCCGGGGACGAGATCGTGGCGGACGAAACCCTGTATGGCTGCACCTACGCCCTGCTGACCCACGGCCTGAGCAAGTTCGGCGTCAAGGTCACCCTGACGGACCTGAGCAAGGTCGAGAACCTGAAAAACGCCCTGACCGACAAGACCAAGGTGG
The DNA here is from genome assembly GCA_947245315.1 of uncultured Oscillibacter sp. Classification (GTDB taxonomy): domain Bacteria; phylum Bacillota; class Clostridia; order Oscillospirales; family Oscillospiraceae; genus Oscillibacter. The sequence continues at coordinate 4,723 of CAMXNV010000119.1, forward strand.
TCTACTTCGAGTCCCCCTGCAACCCCACCATGAAGGTCCTGGACATCGCCCTCATCGCCAAGACGGCCCATGACTTCAAGTCCGACATCCGGGTCATCGTGGACAACACCTTCTGCACGCCCTACTTACAGCGTCCCCTGGAGCTGGGAGCCAACGCGGTGGTCCACAGCGCCACCAAATACCTGAACGGGCACGGAGACGTCATCGCGGGCGTCATCGTGGGCGACGCGGAGTTTATCGGCACCTGCCGCATGTTCGGCCTGAAGGACATGACCGGCGCGGTCCTCAGCCCCTTTGACGCCTTCCTGATGGCCCGGGGCATGAAGACCCTGGACATCCGCATGGAGCGCCACTGCGCCAACGCCAAGAAGGTGGCCGAGTTCTTCGAGTCCCACCCCGCCGTGGCCAAGGTGTACTATCCCGGCCTGGAGAGCTTTGAGGGCCACGAGATCGCCGCGAAGCAGATGAAGCTGCCCGGCGGCATGATGTCCCTGGAGCTGAAAGCCGACAAGGCCGCCACCGCCGCCGCCCTGAACAAGCTGGAGCTGTGCACCGTGGCCGTCTCCCTGGGCGACGCCGAGACCCTGGTGGAGCACCCCGCCACCATGACCCACTCCACCTACTCCGCCGAGGAGCTGAAGGCCGCCGGCATCTCCGAGGGCCTGGTCCGCGTCAGCGTGGGCCTGGAGGACCCCGAGGACATCATCGCCGACTTCAAGGCCGTGCTGGATCCCCTGGTGTAATCGCCTATCCATTCAGCGGCGGGCAGAACTTCACTGCCCGCCGCGTTTCTGACAGGATTCTCACGCTTGAAACGAAAGGAGAACGCACCCCATGAAAGACATTGTAGAAATCCGCTGGCACGGCCGGGGAGGCCAGGGGGCGAAAACCGCCTCCCTTCTGCTGGCGGACGCCGCCTTCAACACCGGCAAGTACGTCCAGGGCTTCCCGGAGTACGGCCCGGAGCGCATGGGCGCGCCCATCACGGCGTACAACCGCATCAGCTCCGAGCGGAGCACGGTCCACTCCAACATCTATGAGCCGGACTATGTGGTGGTGGTGGACGAGACCCTGCTCTCCGCCGTGGACGTGACGGCGGGCCTCAAGAAAGAGGGGGCCATTGTCATCAACTCCGGCAAGTCCCCGGCGGAGCTCCGCCCCCTGCTCAAGGGCTACGAGGGCCGGGTCTGCACCATCGACGCGGGCAAAATCTCCGAGGAGGAGCTGGGGAAGAACTTCCCCAATACCCCCATGCTGGCCGCCATTGTGAAGGTCTCCGGCGTGGTGGAGGCCGGGGAGTTCATCCAGGACATGGAGGCGTCCTTTAAGCACAAGTTCGCCTCCAAGCCCCAGGTCATCGAGGGCAACATGCGGGCCCTGAAACGCTCTATGGAGGAGGTCAAGGAAGGATGAGCCATTTAGCGAAGGATATGACCCCTCAGGTCACATGGAAGGACATCACCCCCGGCGGCGCGATCTTTGAGGGCGGCACCTCCCAGGTCGTGGAGACCGGCGACTGGCGGACCATGAAGCCGGTGCTGGACTTTGATAAATGCAAGCAGTGCCTGCTGTGCGCCCCGGTGTGCCCGGACATGTCCATCCCCGTCAACAAGGACGGCAAGCGGGAGGACTTCAACTACTTCTTCTGCAAGGGCTGCGGCATCTGCGCCAATGTCTGCCCCTTCGGGGCCATCACCATGGTCAAGGACGAAAAATAACCTACTTTTCTTGAAAGATTGTAACGACACTTGGCTTTGCCGAGCAAAGCCTTAGTGGAGTACGTCCCCGAAGGGGAAAAGTAGGCAAAAGAACTTTTGACTTTGCAGTCTGGCACTTAGCCAAGTCTAAGCAACGCTACATAGAATTGCTAAAATGAAGGGGAGCAATCAATGAGTATCAGAGAACGTTTATCGGGCAACGAGGCCGTTGCCTACGCGATGAAGCAGATCAACCCCGACGTCATGGGCGCGTATCCCATCACGCCCAGCACGGAAATTCCTCAGTACTTCTCCGCCTACGTGGACAACGGCGAGGTGGATACCGATTTCATCGCCGTGGAGTCCGAGCACTCCGCCATGTCCACCTGCATCGGCGCTCAGGCCGCCGGCTGCCGGGCCATTTCCGCCACCAGCTCCTGCGGCCTCATCTACATGGCCGAAATGCTGTACGTGGCCGCCTCCGACCGCCTGCCCATCACCCTGGCGGTGTCCTGCCGCGCCCTGTCCGGCCCCATCAACATCAACAA
>CAMXNV010000120.1 GCA_947245315.1 uncultured Oscillibacter sp.
GAGAATCGGCTACGCAAAAACCCAAGGCTCCCTCTCTGAGGGAGCTGTCGCCGCCGTAGGCGGTGACTGAGGGAGTTCCCCCGTAAAAGCCAGCCCCTTGGATAACCCTTGGATAACTCCCTCCGTCACAGCTTCGCCGTGCCACCTCCCTCAAAGAGGGAGGCTTTGTGGCGCGGGGTGTGGGTCCCGACCCCCAGGTCAGGTCATTCCCCAGGGTTTTTGCCTTCTGCCGACAGCCCACTCCACAACCCCCGCTTCCGGCGGGTCATCAATCCCCCTTCCCGGACATTGTTTAAACATAACCAGGAGGTATGCCTATGAAAGACCGCTACGAGTCCCCCCTCTCCTCCCGCTACGCCTCGGAGTTCATGCTGAAACTCTTCTCCGCCGAAACGCGCATTCAGACCTGGCGGCGGCTCTGGGTGGCCCTGGCCCGGGCGGAGCATGAGCTGGGCCTCCCCGTCACGGCGGAGCAGGTGAAGGAGCTGGAGGACCATCTCACCGACATCGACTTCGACCTGGCGGCCCGGCGGGAGAAGGAAGTCCGCCACGACGTCATGGCCCATGTCTACGCCTACGGCGTGGCCGCCCCCTCGGCGGCGGGCATCATCCACCTGGGGGCCACCAGCTGCTATGTCACCGACAACGCGGACCTGATCCTCTACCGGGAGGGCCTGCGCTATCTGCGGGAGGGGCTCCTGGCTCTGCTGGGGAACCTGGCGAAGTTCGCCCGGCAGTACGCGGGCACCCCCACCCTGGGCTACACCCACTACCAGCCCGCCCAGCTGGTCACCGTGGGCAAGCGGACCACCCTCTGGATGCAGGATTTTCTCGCCGACCTGGAGGAGCTGGACTTTGTCCTGGAGAACCTGAAGTTCCTGGGCTGCCGGGGCACCACCGGCACCGAGGCCAGCTTCCTGGACCTCTTCGACGGGGACGGGGAAAAGATCGACGAGATGAACCGGAAGATCGCTGGGGCTTTCGGCTTTGACAAGACCTTCGCCGTCTGCGGCCAGACCTACCCCCGGAAGGTGGACAGCAGGATTCTCAACTGCCTCAGCGCTATCGCCCAGAGTGCCTACCGGATGGCCAACGACATCCGCCTCCTCCAGCACGACCGGCAGGTGGAGGAGCCCTTTGAGAAGAACCAGATCGGCTCCTCGGCCATGGCCTACAAGCGGAATCCCATGCGCTGCGAGCGAATTTGTTCCCTGTCCCGCTATCTGATGGCGGACGCCCTGAACGCGCCCATGACGGCCTCGGTTCAATGGCTGGAGCGGACCCTGGACGACTCCGCCAACCGGCGCATCTCCATGCCGGAGGGCTTCCTCTGCGCCGACGCCATCCTGCGCCTCTGCCGGAACGTCACCGACGGGCTTCATGTTAACGAGAAGATTGTGGACCGGACCGTCCGGGAGTACCTGCCCTTTATCGCCACGGAGAATCTGATGATGGAGGGCGTCAAGCGGGGCGGGAACCGGCAGGAGCTTCACGAGGTCATCCGCACCTGCTCCATGGCGGCCACGGCCCGGATGAAGGAGGGGGAGCCCTGCGATCTGCTCCATCGCCTGGCGGCGGAACCCGCCTTTGCCATGACGGAGGCGGAGATGGAGGCGGTGCTGGACCCGAAGCTCTACACGGGCCGCTGCGCCGCCCAGGTGGAGGCGTTCCTGGAGGGCGTCGCCCCCCTGCTGGCGGAATCCAAACAGGAAGACACCCCCGAAATCAACGTGTGATACTTTTCTTGAAAAGAAAAGTATCCAAAAGAATTTTAGCGCGCTCTGATTGTTTGGTGATTAACTAGGCTGGAGCGACGACAACGAGAGACGGAACTATCTGTAAGAGGGGGCCTGTACATAGGTCCCCTCTTTTCTTCCCTTTCTATTCGATGTCATACAGAGAATCCAGCACCAACCAGGTCTGGGAGAAGGGGCGCATCAGGTTCCAGAAGCCCGCCCCCCGGAAGCCGTACTCGGCAATCAGGCGGAGCTTGGCCTCCATGCTCCGGGCGTCCTCGAACCAGACCTCGTGGACAGTTCCCCCAGCGTCGGTGTAGTGGAAGAAGGGGGACTGGACCGTCTCGTCGTATTGAATCTCCACGCCGTACTCGACCGCCAGCTCTATGGCCCGCTGGTTGGAGATGGACTGGGCCTTGGTGGTGCCCTGGACGAAGGGGAGGGGCCAGTCGTAGCCGTAATTGGGGACCCCCAGGTAAATCTTTTCCTCCGGCATCTCCGTCACCGCGTAGTCCAGCACCGCCCGGACGTTGGGGAGCGGCGCCACCGCCATGGGCGGGCCGTAGGTGTAGCCCCACTCATAGGTCATCAGCAGCACCCCATCCACCGCCGCCGCCACGGCGGCGTAATCATGCCCCTCATACAGCAGCCCCCGCTGGCGGGTATTCGTCTTCGGGGCCAGCGCCGCCCAGAGGAAGCGGCTCTGGGGAGCCAGGAGCTGCCGCAGCCGCCCCAAAAAGGCGGCGTAGGCCTCCGCCAGCTGGCCCGGCAGATACTCAAAATCCACATCCAGCCCGGCGTAGCCCTTCCGCAGCACGGTTTGCAGCACCTCCGCCGCCAGCCGCCCCTGGGCCTCGTAGTCCGTCAGGATGAAGGCCGCCCGCCCGGTGTCGAACTGCCCGGCCTCCGTCAAGGTGGACAGGTGCATCACCGGCCTTGTTCCCCGGGCCCGGGCCGCCTCCAGCATGGCCTCGTCCTCCAGGGGCAGGAGGCCCCCCTCCGCCGTGATGCCGTAGGTGAAGGGGGCCACGGTGGAGAGATAGGGCAGCTGCTCCGCCAGCAGCCCGGGCTCGATAAAGGGGTAGGCGTAGCCGTTGAACACCCCTTCCCCCAGCTTCTCCCCGAAGTAGGAGATCACCAGCAGCTGGCCCACCTGCAAAGCCTCGCCGCCGCCCAGCTCCCAGTTGTTCCGCCACAGCTGCCGCACCGTGGTTCCGTAGCTGGACGCGATAGAGGTCAGGGTCTCCCCCGCCGTCACGGCGTGAATCTCCCGGGGGAAGCGCACCACCAGCGTCTGCCCCACCGCCAGGGCCAGGCCGGCGGGCAAGTCGTTGTCCGCCGCCAGCCGCTGGGGGGACACGCCGTAGCCCGCGGCGATGGAGTCCACCGTCTCCCCGGGGCGCACCACATGAATTGTCATCGTCGTTCCTCTCCTTTCCCTGTCTCCCTCCGGCAAGCGCCCGGGGGCGCACCGGCTCCCGAGGGCCGCAAAAATTTGCCGGAGGGGGCATGCTTCTTGGCAACAGGTCCTAAACCCTATGCCCTCCCGGCTGTCCCCTATGCATATCCACCGGCCTATCCGCCATATACATGGGACAAACGGAGGGAGGGGATCGCCATGGGCAAAGGAAACTGGACCCGCTACCTGACCCCGGGCCTGGTCTTCCAGTCCGTGCTGATCGGAGGGGGCTACGGCACCGGGGCCGAGATTGCCCAATACTTCGGGCGCTACGGCCTGTTAGGGGGCCTACTGGCCCTGGCCGTGACGGCGGGGGCCTGGGCCCTGCTCTGCGCCGTCACCTTTGAGTTCGTCCGGGTCTTCCGGACCTTTGACTACGGCTCCATGATGGGCCGCCTCCTGGGCCGGGCCGGGTTTCTCTACGACTTGTGCTTCTACGCCATGCTCCTCCTGGTGCTGGGGGTGGTCAACGCCACCGCCGCCTCTGCGGTCCGGCAGCTGACGGGCCTGCCCTCCTGGGCCGGGGTGGCCCTGCTGTCCCTGGGGGTGGTCCTGCTGGTCCTCCGGGGCACGGAGGCCATGGAGCGGGCCCTCTCCCTCTGGGCCTACCTCCTCTACGCCGTCTACCTCCTCTTCCTGGCCGCGGTGTTCCTCCGCTTCGGGGACGCCATTCTGGCCGAGCTCTCCAGGGCTGAGATCGCCCCCGGCTGGCTCTTCGGCGGCCTGCGCTACGCCTCCTATAACCTGACCTGCGTCTCCATGATCCTCTACACCCTCCGGAACCTCCAGACCCGCCGGGAGGCCGTGACCTGCGGCGTTCTGGCGGGGCTTCTGGGGGCGGCCCCCGCCCTGCCGCTGCTGCTGGCCATGGGCTGCGACCTCCCGGGGGTCCTGGCCTCCGAGACGCCGGTGACCGCCGTCTTCCAGCGGCTGGACCTGCCCTGGCTCTACGCCCTCTTTGAAATCGTCCTCTTCGGCACCCTGGTGGAGACCGCCGCCGGGTTCCTCAAGGCCCTGGAGGACCGGATCGAGCAGGCCCTCTTCCGGGGCCGGTCCTTCGAGCTGGCCCGGCCCCTCCTCACCGGGGCGGTGACGGCCCTGGGCATCTGCGTCTCCACCTTCGGCCTCTCGGACCTCATCGACAAGGGCTATGGGGCCATCTGCTACGGGGCCCTGTTCCTCTTCGCCCTGCCCATGCTGACCGTGGGCGTCCGCCAGATCCGGCGGGCCGGAAAACCGGGGCCCCGGATCAGAAAATAAGGCGCTTCGGGCCCTCCGGGCGCGCCCGCCCACCGGCGTCCGGGAGAAGCTCCGGCCCGTTTCGCCCTGCTTCTCCGCTCCCCTTCCAAAATCCGTCCCCTTTTTTTGGCAGCCTCCCAGGGCTTTTGCCCCTTCCAAGGCTTGTATTCCCGCCGGGCTTATGGTATACTAACCTCAATTTCGCAAACGAGGTGAATGAAATGGCTTTTTTTGGAGGACAGCCCAAGACCGCCCCCGTCGTGGAATCCCAGGCCGGCGATGACCGGCGGGAGGGCGCCGATATCCCGGAGCTTCCCGAACCCAGGAGCAACACGGTCATCGCCAAGGATCTTGTCGTCACCGGCAAACTCAGCGGAGAGGGCGTGGTCCAGATCGAGGGCACCGTGGAAGGCGAGGTCAACCTGAAGGGCTATGTCATCGTCACGGCCACCGGCAAGGTAAAGGGCCCCGTGGAGGCCGACGTCATCCGCGTCGCCGGGCAGGTGGAGGGCAACCTCATCTCCCATGACCACGTCCAGCTGGAGCGGACCGGCACCATCAACGGGGACGTGACCACGGTCTCCTTTGTCATCGAAAACGGCGGGCGGCTCAACGGCCGGACCACCATGGTTCCGGAGCAGGCCTCCGTCCCCCACGTGGAGGGCCTGGAGCCCTCCGAGCCCCCGGAGGAGGACGAAGCCTGATTGGTACATCCGCCGCACCCGCCCTATGCCCCGCGAAAAAACTTGCCCCGTCCGGTGAAAATACTTTTCGCCGGACGGGGCAAACTTGATTTGTTCACACTTTTCCTGTAAAATGCTGTATACTGCGAAAAGAGAAAAAGAAAGGAGGGCCTTTTTTATGCCCTTTACATTCCAGTTCGGCGGCCCCAACGCCTTCGGCGGCGGCTTCAACCCCGAGAGCTTCCAGGGCGGCGGCGCCAACCCCCGCCCCCGGAAACCCCGGAAGCCCCGGCGGGCCGTGGGCAACGCCTTCAGCCGCACGCTCCTCAACCTGCTGGTCACCCTGCTCTTCGGCCTGAGTTACTTTTACCTGGAGCTCCCCGCCCTGAACCTCCACGCCGAGGAGTTCTATGTCTTCGCCTTCCTCCTGTGCGCCGTGTACTGCGTCTGCGCCATGTTCACCTCCGGCTTCCAGGGCGACGGCGGCGTCAAGGGCTACTTCCACTTCGTCCGCAAGCAGTGTACCATCCCCTTCCTGGCGGTGCTGGCCCTGATCGCGGCCCTGGCCCTGGGGGCCCTGAGCAGCTGGGTGGTCCTCCGGGCGGGGAGCTACTCCAAGCTCCTCCCCCTCCAGAGCGGGGACTTCACCGCCGAGGTGGAGGAGATATCCTACGACCAAATTCCCATGCTGGACGCGGACTCCGCCGCCCAGCTGGGCACCCGGAAGCTGGGCGAGCTGGCGGACATGGTGTCCCAGTTTGAGATTCTGCCCACCTACACCCAGATCAACTACCAGGGCCGCCCGGTCCGGGTCACCTCCCTGCGCTACGGGGACCTCATCAAGTGGTTCACCAACCGGGGCAGCGGCCTCCCCGCCTACCTCATCATCGACATGGTCAGCCAGGAGGCGGAGGTGGTCCGCCTGCCGGAGGGCATGAAGTACACCGTGGCGGAGCACCTGGGCCGGAACCTCTACCGGCACCTCCGCTTTCACTACCCCACCATGATGTTCGATGAGCCTGTCTTCGAGATCAACGAGGAGGGGACCCCCTTCTGGGTCTGCCCCCGGATCGTGCGGACCATCGGGCTCTTCGGCGGCGTGGACGTGAAGGGCGCGGTGCTGGTGAACGCCGTCACCGGGGAGAGCGAGTACCACGAGCAGGTCCCCAGCTGGGTGGACCGGCTGTACTCCTACGACATCATCATGCAGCAGTATGACTTCTACGGCATGTACCACAACGGCTTCCTGAACTCCATCTTCGGGCAGAAGGATGTGACGGTCACCACGGACGGCTGGAACTATATCGCCCTGGAGGACGATGTGTATATGTACACCGGAGTGACCTCCGTCACCTCGGACCAGTCCAACATCGGCTTCATCCTCTCCAACCAGCGGACGAAGGAGACGAAGTTCTACCCCTGCGCCGGCGCCACGGAGAACTCCGCCAAGGCCTCCGCCGAGAGCCAGGTGCAGCAGATGCGCTATAAGGCCACCTTCCCGCTGCTGCTGAACATCGCCAGCCAGCCCAGCTACTTCATGGCGCTGAAGGGCGCCGACGGCCTGGTGAAGATGTTCGCCATGGTCAACGTCCAGCAGTATGACATCGTGTCCACCGGGGCCACCGTGGCCGAGTGTGAGATCAACTACCGCCGGACCTTGGCCAACCGCGGCCTGATTGGCGCGGGGGATACCGGCGTGGAGAACGGCGACCAGAAGAGCGACCAGGGCATCGTCGCGGAGATCCGGTCCTCGGTCATCGACGGAAATACCCACTACTATGTCCGCCTGGAGTA
>CAMXNV010000121.1 GCA_947245315.1 uncultured Oscillibacter sp.
CCAGCCATCGCTGGTTGCCAAGCCTCCCCGCCCGCAAGGGCGAGCACCAGCCCCCCTCCCCTGCCAAGGGGAGCACCTCCAGGCCCCCGCCAGGGGCCCTCATTTTAGGAGCCGCCATGCAAGAATTTTCCGCCGGAACCTACGACATCGCCGTCATCGGCGCCGGCCACGCCGGAATCGAAGCCGCCCTGGCGGCCGCCCGCCTGGGGCTGAAAACCATCGTCTTCACCATCAACCTGGACGCCGTGGGCAACATGCCCTGCAACCCCGCCATCGGGGGCACCGGCAAGGGCCACCTGGTCCGGGAGCTGGATGCCCTGGGGGGCGAGATGGCCCGGGCCGCCGACGAGTGCTGCATCCAGTACCGCCTCCTGAACAAGGGCAAGGGCCCCGCCGTCTGGTCCCTCCGGGCCCAGGCCGACCGGAGAAAGTACCAGGGCCGCATGAAGGCCGCCCTGGAGCGGCAGGAGCACCTCACCGTCCGCCAGGGGGAGGTGGTGGAGCTCCGTGCCCGGGAGGGCGCCGTCTCCGCCGTGGTCCTGGCCACCGGGGCCGTCTTCTCCGTCCGGGCCGCCGTCCTGGCCACGGGCACCTACCTCTCCGGGCGCACCATCGTGGGCGAGTGGGTGGAGGACTCCGGGCCCGACGGCATGCACGCCGCCGCCAGGCTGACGGACTCCCTCTTAAAGCTGGTCCTCCCCCTCCGGCGCTTCAAGACCGGCACGCCCCCACGGGTCAACGCCCGGACCGTGGACTTCGATGAGATGGAAATGCAGCCCGGGGACGAGCTGCCGGTGCCCTTCTCCTACTCCACCAAGGAGGCCCCGGAGAACCGCGCCGTCTGCTGGCTCACCTGGACCACGGAGGAGACCAAGCGCATCGTCCAGGAGAACCTGGACCGGGCCCCCATGTACTCCGGCGTCATCGAGGGTGTGGGGCCCCGGTACTGCCCCTCCTTCGAGACGAAGATCGTCCGCTTCCCGGACAAGCTCCGGCACCAGCTCTTTGTGGAGCCCATGGGCCTGGACACCGAGGAGGTGTACATCCAGGGCTTCTCCTCCTCCATGCCCGAGGAGGTCCAGCTGCAAATGCTCCACAGCGTGCCGGGGCTCCGCCGGGCGGAGATGACCCGGCCCGCCTACGCCATTGAGTACGAGTGCATCGACCCCCTGGCCCTGGGGCCCACCCTGGAGGTCAAGGGCCTCTCCGGGCTCTACGGCGCGGGGCAGTTCAACGGCTCCTCCGGCTACGAGGAGGCGGCGGTCCAGGGCTTTGTGGCCGGGGTCAACGCCGCCCGGAAGCTCCGGGGGCAGAGCGAGTTTATTCTCTCCCGGGCGGAGAGCTACATCGGCACCCTGATTGACGATCTGGTCACCAAGGGGACCAACGAGCCCTACCGGATGATGACCTCCCGGAGCGAGTACCGGCTGCTGCTCCGCCAGGACAACGCGGACCTGCGGCTGACCCGGCGGGGCTATGAGATCGGCCTGGTGAGCGAAGCGCGCCTCCGGGCCGTGGAGGAGAAGTACGCCGCCGTGGACGGGGAGATCAAGCGCCTCCGCCGCACCGGGGCCTCCCCCTCGCCGGAGCTGGCCGCCTTCCTCGCCTCCAAGGGCACGGCGGACGCCCCCGGGGGCTGTCCCCTGGATGCTCTTTTAAGGCGGCCCCATGTTCATTACGGCGAGCTGGCCCCCTTCGATCCGGAGAGGCCGGACCTGCCCCCGGATGTTCGGGAGCAGGTGGAAATCTCCGTGAAGTACGAGGGCTACATCCGCCGCCAAGAGAAGCAGGTGGAGGATTTTCAGAAGATGGCCTCTCACCGCCTGCCGCCGGACCTGGATTACAGCAACATCCAGGGGCTCCGCCTGGAGGCCCGGGAGAAGCTGAACGCCGTGCGCCCCCTGGACTTAGGCCAGGCCTCCCGCATCTCCGGCGTCTCCCCCGCCGACGTAGCCGCCCTTATGATCTACTTTTCTTTTAGGAAAGAAAAGTAGACAAAAGAAAACTAGCGCGCTCTGATAGCTTGGATATTATCCAAGTCTCTGCGACGACAACGTAGTCTTTGCTTTTCTCTGCTTTTCTTTTTCTACTTGCTGTTTCCCCCCTATAAAATTGCTGATTTTTCCTTGTCCCCGCTCTATTTCCGCCCAATCTGGCAATACTGATAGAAAGGAAGCGCCGCCCTATGCTGATCGACATGACCCACACCATCACCCCGGAGATTCCCATCTTCCCCGGCACGCCGGTCCCGGCCCTGACCCCCGCCTGCACCTATACAAAGGACGGATTCCGGGAGACCCTGCTGACCTTCTCTTCCCACACCGGCACCCACATGGACGCCCCCGCCCACCTCTTCCCGGAGGGGCGCACCCTGGACGGCATGCCCATGTCCCAGTTCTCCGGCCGGGCCACCGTGCTGGACGTGTCCGGGGAGGGCCCCGTCATCACGGAGGAGTTCCTCCGGTCCAACTACGAGGCCATCCACTGCGCGGACTTCATCCTCTTCTACACCGGCTGGGAGGACCGCTGGGGCACCGAGGGCTTCCTGGAGGACAGCTTCCCCGTGCCCGACGAGGCGGCGGCAAAATACCTGGTCTCCCGGGGCCTGAAGGGCGTGGGCACCGACGCCATCAGCATCGACCGGATATCGGACAGCCGCCTGCCCATCCACCACATTCTCTTGAAGGACAGCATTGTGAGCATTGAGAGCCTGTGCCTGAAAAAGGTCCGGGGGCGGAAGGACTTCCTGTTTTTCGCCCTGCCCATGAAGTTTCAGGATACCGACGGCGCTCCCGTCCGCGCCTTCGCGGAGCTGCGGGAGAGCTATGAGAAGGATAGGAGGAAACGGTGAGAAAACGACTGGCCATCCTGGTCTGCAAGCTGGGCCATTTTGTGGGCAAGCTGATCGGCAAGGGCAGCTCCATGCCCGGCAAGTTCGCCCTCAAGCTCTGCCCGGACATCCTCCGGCGGGTGGACCTGCCGGAGCACATCATTGCCGTCACCGGCTCCAACGGAAAGACCTCCACGGTGGAGATGATTGCCGCCGTCCTCCGGGCCGACGGGAAACGGGTTGTCTACAACGAGGAGGGCTCCAACCAGATTGAGGGCGTCACCACCCTGGTGCTGACCAACGCCACCCTGGGGGGCCGGGTCCGGGCCGACGTGCTCCTCATCGAGTCCGACGAGCGCTATGCCGCCCGCACCTTCCAGTTCTTCCACCCCACGGAGTTTGTCATCACCAACCTCTATCGGGACCAGCTCACCCGGAACGGGCATCCGGAGTGGGTCTATCGCTCCATCCTCCCGGCCATCCACCCGGAGACGGAGCTGCTTCTGAATGCCGACGATCCCCTCTCCAGCTGCTTCGCCCAGGGGCACGAGGCCGTCAAGTGGTTCGGGCTGGACCGCTGCTCCATCTCCTCGGACGGGCCCGGCGGGGTCTATCACGACGGGGCTTACTGCCCGGTGTGCCGGGCCCCCATGGAGTACGACTATGTACACTATAACCACATCGGGGCCTTCCGCTGCACAAAATGCGGCCACCGGAAGCCCGCCACGGACTACACCGTCACTGAGGTGGACCTGGAGCAGGCCCGGGTGACCATCGACGGGGAGGTAAACGTCTCCCTGGCCTTCCGCAGCATTTACAACATCTACAACATCCTGGCGGCCTACGCCGCCTGCCGGGAGTGCGGCGTGAGCCGGGAGACCGCCGCCTCCGTCCTCAGCAACTACCTGCTGAAAAACGGCCGGATGCAGACCTTCCGCCTGGGGGCCCATCACGGGACCCTGCTCACCAGCAAGCATGAGAACTCCATCGCCTATGACACGAACCTGCGCTATATCGCCTCCTTGGAGCAGGACTGCGCCGTGCTGGTCATCGTGGACGCGGTGAGCCGGAAGTACTTCACCAGCGAGACCAGCTGGCTCTGGGACATCGACTTTGACCGCCTGGCCGCCCCCCACGTGAAGCGGGTGGTGCTGGCGGGCCGGTACTGCAACGACCTGGCGGAGCGGTTCTCCTACACGGAGCTGGAAAACTGGTCCGTGGAGCCCGACATCGCCAAGGCCGCGGCGGAGCTGAAGGCCAACGGGGACGAGGAGCTCTTCGTCGTCACCTGCTTCTCGGACCGGGACAAGATTCTCAGCCGTGTGGAAAAGGAGGGGTGAGGCATGGAGGTACGGATCATTCACTTCTACCCGGACCTGATGAACCTCTACGGCAGCCGGGGCAATGTGCTGGCCCTGGAGCGCTATCTGAAACAGCTGGACTGCGACGTCACCGTGGAGCCCGTGGTCCCCGGCGGGGGGGCGGACTTCACCCGGGGGGACTTCTTCTACATGGGCGCGGGCACCGAGAAGGCCGCCCGGGCCGCCATGGAGGACCTGGGCCGCTTCGAGGGCCAGCTCAAGGCCGCCGCCCAGGACGGCGCCGCCATGCTCTTCGCCGGGACGGCCATGGACCTCCTGGGCCGGGAGATCAAGGAGGACGGCGGCGAGACCTACCGGGGCCTGGGCCTGGCCTCCTTCTCCACGGAGCACGGGAAGCGGCGCATCGTCGAGGACGTCTACGGCCACACGGACCTCTACCCTGAGGCGGTGGTGGGCTTTATGAACAAGTGCGGCCTGGTCACCGGCGTGGAGACGCCCCTGCTGACGGAGCTGGCCCTGGGCTTCGGAAATGAGAAGGAGAAGGGCCCCGAGGGCTTCCACTGGAAGAACGTCTTCGCCTCCCAGCTCACCGGCCCCCTGCTGGTGAAGAACCCCAAGCTTCTGGAGACCGTGGCGGCGGCCATCTACGCCCGCCGGGGCAAACCCCTGCCGGTGGACCGCCCCGTGGACCGCTGGGCCCAGGCGGCCTATCAGGTGACGGAGGAGCAGCTCCGGGCCAGAGTGAAGTGAGTTAGGAGTGAGTTAGGAGTTAGGAGTGAGGAGTTAGGAGTTTTCCAAAACGGAAAATCCTGACTCCTCTTTTCCTGTCCCCGGCAGGGACTCCGCCCGCCGGCAAGACCCCTCCGCTTTTAAGGACAGGCCCCCCACACTCTTAAACTCCTACCTCCTCACTCCTCACTCCTAACTCTACACTGCCTGATTCTTCCTAACCTTCCAGGTTTTAAGGCTTGCCCCGGGCCGCCGTTTCCGGTATCCTTGTTGGTGAACTCCACACAGGAAAGGAAACTTTATGAAACGGAAACTCTTATGCGGACTTCTGGCCGCCGCAGCCCTCTGCGTCCCTGCCCAGGCCGCCCGGCCCGCCAACCTCCAGGTGGACGGTGAGCTCCTGGACGCCCCCGCCTACGTGGAGGAGGGCGTCACCTACGCGCCCCTCCGGGAGCTGCTGGAGGCCCTGGGGGACTGGAACGTCTGGTGGGACGGCTCCGCCGCCCGGGCGGTCTCCGAGGACGCCTCCCTCTCCGCCCACCCCGACGGCAACGTGCTGACCGTCAACGGCCAGCGTTACCCCTGCGTCGTGGACGTGGTGGAGGGCCGGACCTACGTGCCCCTGCGCCTCACGGCGGAGGCCCTGGGGGGCCGCGTTCAGTGGGACCCCTGGCTGGACGGGGCGGCGGTGACCTCCCCCGGGGCGGAGCACGACGCCATGGACTACTTCTGGCTGGCCCGCATCATCCACGCCGAGAGCGGCGGCGAGGCCCTGGAGGGCCAGATCGCCGTGGGCAACGTGGTGCTGAACCGGGTGGCCAGCGAGGACTTCCCCGACAGCGTCCCCGAGGTGATCTTCGACACGGAGAACGGCGTGCAGTTCGAGCCCGTGGCCAACGGCTCCGTGGCCAACGGCTCCGTGGCCAACCAGCCCACGGACCTCTCCCGGGAGGCCGCCCGCCGGGCCCTGGAGGGGGAGAACACCGTGGGCCAGGCCCTCTACTTCTTCGCCCCCGCCCTGTCCCAGGGGAGCTGGATCGACGCCAGCCGCGTCTACCGGCAGACCATCGGCTGTCATCGCTTCTATCTGTGATGTTTGGAAAAAGGTCCGCCTTTTCCGCCCTCCCAGGCGGGGGCGGGCCTTTTTTGTGATATTCGCTCCAAAAAACCGGAGAATTTCCGCTGTATTTTAGGAAATTTATTTCTTGTGCAGCTTCCCGGTTATCCTATATGATTAGGAAGGAAAATTCCCGGCCCCCGCTGCCGCCGGAGCTGCCAAAAAATGACATCTCCGTCCCCGGACGGCGGGGCCGGACAAAGGGGCGATTTTATGTTAAAGAGCGCGTATCTACAGCAGGTTTACACCCAGGTGGTCACCCGGGACCCAGACCAGAAGGAGTTCCACCAGGCGGTGCTGGAGTTCCTGGAGAGCCTGGACCAGGTCATTGACCAGCACCCCGAGTACCGGCGGAAGGGCATTGTGGAGACCTTCGTGGAGCCGGAGCGGGTCATCACCTTCCGGGTCCCCTGGGTGGACGACCAGGGCGCCATTCATGTGAACCGGGGCTACCGGGTTCAGTTCAACTCCGCCATCGGGCCCTACAAGGGGGGCCTCCGGTTCCATCCCACCGTCAACCTCTCCATTCTCAAGTTCCTGGGCTTCGAGCAGATTCTGAAAAACAGCCTGACCACCCTGCCCATGGGCGGGGCCAAGGGCGGCAGCGACTTCGACCCCAAGGGCAAGAGCGACGAGGAGGTCATGCGCTTCTGCCAGAGCTTCATGACGGAGCTTCAGCGGCACATCGGCCAATTTGTGGACGTGCCCGCCGGGGACATCGGCGTGGGCGCCCGGGAGATCGGCTATCTCTTCGGCCAGTATCGCCGGGTCCGGGGCACCTACGCCGCCGGAGTACTGACG
>CAMXNV010000122.1 GCA_947245315.1 uncultured Oscillibacter sp.
GGAGAAATGGCCTGACCTGGGGGTCAGGCCCCACAGGGTGGTCTATCGATAGAAGAGGGTGTGGGGCCCGGTCCCCAGACCGGGCCATTCCCCCGGAAGCCTGGCAGTCCCGGGGGAACGGGCGGGGACAGAGCCCCGCCCCTACATGGGACGCCTGGGATACGGCGTAGGATCGTCGGTCAGGCCAACCAGGTAATCAATGGAGACCTTATAAAACTCCGCCATCCTTACAAGGATACTCAACCTTGGTTCATGAACACCCAATTCATAGTTTTGATATGCTTTTTCTGTGATGTCACAATAAATAGCAACCTTAATTTGGGTTAATCCGGAGATTTCCCGGCATTTTCTCAGCCTTTTTGCTAAAATGTCCTTCATACCGAGCACCTACAATTGTTATTGACAAGTGCAGTATATGGCATTAAAATGCAGATAATACCAATAACTATTCCGGTATAATCTTAGGTGTTAATTAGAGGTGCGAATAATGGACAATCAGCTTACAAAAGCTCTCTGCGCGAACAGAATCGGAGACCTGGCGGTCAAATACATCGAGGCCCTGCGGCCCGAGGAGATTATCCCCGCGGCGGAGTCCGAGGCCATGAAGCTCCTGGCCGAGATCAAGGCCATCCTGGACGACGGTTCGGCCGGTGACCCGGAGTGCTTCCGGAGAATCGACGCCATCGTCGACGCCTTTGCCGCCCGGGGCATTTCCACGTCGCGGCACGATTGGTAACCCGGGGAAGACCCACACATTTTTTCAACGTAGAATTTCCGAATAGCTCTTGACCTTCCGGTGAAGATCCAGTAAAATATACTTTCGTGTACGGCGGGCCCCGCCGTGCCATCACCACTTTACGGAAAGGCGAGACGACGTTATGAAGCATCCCTACAAGACGCGGGAAGGCGGCGCGACGGTGACGGTCTTCGTCCCCTACGACTGCAAAAACCACTGCCCCTTCTGCATCAATAAAGGCGAGTACGCGGATTTGACCGGCTTCTCCGCCGAGAAAATCTGTGCCAGCATCCGCCGGATGGACGCCATCACGCCCTACTGCGACTTCGTCTTTACCGGCGGCGAGCCCTTCGCCGACCTGGAGACCCTACAGGTCATGCTGGACGAAATTCCCACCACCCACAAGGTCTATATCAACACCACCCTCCCTGTCTCCGAGTTCCAGACGGAGGAGGACATTCTGGCCTTTGCGGAGCGCAACCGGCACAAGATCACCTGCATCAATGTCTCCCGGCACATGCAGAAGTACGTGGTAGAGTCCAACGACGGCCTCCTGGCCCGGCTCCCGGTCCCCTTCCGGATCAACTGCGTGCTCTATAAGGACTACCCGGCGGAGAACCTGACGCCCTATCTGGAGCGCTTCCGGAAGCTCCCCGGCGCGTCGATCCAATTCCGGTTCGACTACACCGCCACCACGCCGGAGAACCTCTATGAGGAAGAGGAGGACAAAATCCTCCAGGACCTGAAGAAGATCGCCCGGTACACCGGCCTGGACGGCTGCCGGATGCGCTGCGGCTTCCATTTCGACTACCAGGGCATGGAGCTGACCTATCACAAGACCCTGCCCTACTCCACCATCGTGGAGACGGACCCGGCCAGCGGCGTCACCTATGACATCCTCTATGATATCCTCATCAAGCAGAACGGGGACATCCACGGCGACTGGGACGGCACCCCCCTGGACGTGGCGGCCTATGAAAAGGTGGTCTTCGAGCCCTACGATTTGAAGTGGCTGGCGAGGATCGCGTAAACGAAGCAAAAGCGGACGGCTTAGCCGTCCGCTTTTTGATTGGGAAATGCTTATATTAAAGGAGAACCGCTATGCCGGGCCGCCCCCTCCGCCGGAGGGGCTGAGCGCCTCCAGCAGCGCCGCCGGGTCCACGGCCCTGCCGTAGGGGTATTCCGTCTCCCCGCCCCTCCAGACGGACACGGGCCGGGCCGTGGCCTGGGCGGCGGCCAGAAACTCCTCATAGGTCACCTCCGGCTTCACCTGGCAGGCCAGGGCGTATAGCCCCGCCACGTAGGGGCAGACCCAGCTCATGCCCCCCTCAGCGAAATAGGCATAGGCGTCCTCCCCCGCCGGGGAGGCCAGGGTCCGGCGGTCCATGGGGACCAGGAGGAGAGACCCGTCCCCGCCCCGGTAGTCCCCCGCATACAGGTTCTCCTCCCAGAAGGCCCCGGGGCGGAGGTCCGCCCGGTTGTTGTAGCTGCCGTAGCACCTCCTTCCCATGCCCATCCAGAGCTCCAGCAGGGGGTCCCGGCTGTTGACGCAGACCACGGCGATACCGGCCTCCCGGGCCCGGGCTATGGCGGCCTCCAGTTCCTCCGCTCCCCGGTCTTCGGGCATCCAGCCCACGGACATGGAGATCACCCGGATTTTCTCCCCCTCCGGCAGGGTCTCGTTGAGGGCCACCAGCCGGTCCACGTCCTGGGCGTAGTACGTCAGGTCCCGGGCGAAGTCCTCCCCCTCCCCGGCGCCCAGATCGTCGGCGATAAAGTACAGCAGGGCCTCCGGGGCCACGCCCACGCCGGACCCCAGGGCGATGGAGGCCACGGCGGGGCCGTGCATGGAAGCGGCCTCCCCGGCGGCGTTATGGTACGCCTGGTAGAGCCGGAGGCGGTCCCCGTACTCCCGGTGCCCTGTCGGGAGGGCCTGGTCGATGATGGCCACGCCCACGCCCCTGCCGGTGATCCCCTGCTCATGGAGGGCACGGAGGCCCAGGCCGGGGTCCCGGCCCAGCTCCAGGAGCCGCGCCGGATCGAAGTCCCGGGGCAGCGCCTCCGGCCATTGGGTATTGGTGTCGAAGTCCGAGGCGAAAAGCGTATCCTCCAGGCCCGACAGGTCCAGGTCCCGGAGGTCCGCGCCCCGGAGGTCTCCCGAAGCCAGGAGCGCCTCGGGGGTTGACTCGCACAGGAGAATCTGGGACTCCGGGGACCGGGGCCTCTCCTGGGACACGGCGGAGGAGCAGCCCGTCAGCAAAGCCAGCAGCAGGCAGAGGGCGGAGCGTTTGAGGTTATGTGCGCGCAATGGAACCATCTCCTTTTTTGAATGGTTCCATTTTAACAGCCGTTTCTTTCGAAATACCCGACAAAAATCTTACGGTTTTCTTACGATTGTCCGGCCCTTCCAGGAAATGGCCTGGTCTGGGGACCAGGCCCCACAGGGTGTTTGATCGGTAGAAGGAGGTGTGGGGCCCGGTCCCCAGACCGGGCCATTCTCCCGGAAGCATGGCAGTCCCAGAAGAACGGGAGGGGACAGAGCCCCTCCCCTACACGGCGTTCTATCGGTAGGACACCATGTAGTGGCGGCTACCAGCCGCCCGTCCTCTTCAAATGCCGGGCTTCCCGGAGGAGGGGCGATTGATCATCGCCCCTACACCATACCGGGGTAAAATCAAACATCAGCAAATGCGTAATGGAATATCCCCCCGCTTGACCCACCCCCATTTCCATAGTATGATGGACCCGCGAGACCCAGGGCCCTGAAATCGTAAGAAAATCGTAAGATTTTTGTCAGCCCGTTCGTAAGAATTGCCTGGTATGCTGGAAGCAGCTCAAGGGAGGAAAGCCGCTATGAACGAATGCATCCTGATTGTGGACGACGACCCGGAAATTGTAAACGCCATCGCCATCACCCTGGAGCGGGAGGGCTACCAAACCCGCCGGGCCTACGATGGCCTCCAGGCCCTGGACCAGTGCCTGGACCCCGCCGTCAAGCTGCTCCTCATCGACGTGATGATGCCCAAGCTGGACGGGCTCAGCGCCCTGCTCCGCATCCGGGAACGGCGGAACCTGCCGGTGATCGTCCTCTCCGCCAAGAGCGAGGACACGGACAAAATCCTGGGCCTCTCCATGGGGGCGGACGACTACGTCACCAAGCCCTATAACCCCCAGGAGCTGACGGCCCGGGTCCGGAGCCAGCTCCGGCGCTACACCTCCCTGGGGGACGTGCACGCCGAGGGGCGGCAGGGGCTCATCGTCAACGGGCGCCTCAGCTACGACCCCGCCGGGCGGGTCCTCCGGGCCGACGGGGACGAGGTGAAGCTCACCCCCACGGAGACGAAAATCCTGGACCTCCTCATCCGGCACCCGGGGCAGGTGTTCCCCGCCGAGGAAATCTATCGCCGGGTGTGGAACGAGGACGCCTTCTCCTGTGAGAACACGGTGATGGTCCACATTCGGCGCATCCGCGAGAAGATCGAGCTGAATCCCAAAGAGCCAGACTATATTAAGGTGGTGTGGGGCATTGGATACAAAATGGAACAGCACGGATAAGCATCTGCCCGGGGAAGCGGCGGGGCGCCGCCCGGGAGAACAGGGGGACCCCCTGGTGCCCGCCGTGAGGGCGGCCTCCCCGGGCGGGCGGGTCAAGGCCCTGGCGGGCTTCCTGGCCTTCGTCCTGGGGGCGACCCTGGTCCTCTCCAGCCTGGGGGCCGTGGGGAACCGGATCGCCTGGGAGCGGGACCCCTCGCCCCGCTGGGCGGACGACTGGCAGGAGACGGACGCCTTCCGGGATGAGATTTCCCGCTATCTCCGGGAGTTTCTGAGCATCGCCGCCGGAGGGCGGGTGGACTTTTACCGGGAGGGCTACTGGGAGGACCACGGAGGAACCTATGTGGTCCGGCAGGAGGCCATCCGCTCCTGGTGGGGCTACGGCGAGGCCATCGCGGAGGCGCTGCCGGGGGACCCGGCCACCGAATACGAGGACAGCTTTTACAGCTCCGGTCCCGTGCCGCCCGACTCCTCCGACTCCGATCCGGCGGAGCCCGAGGAGGCGCCGGACGCGGCCTATCGGGAGGACAAGAACGTCCTCTACTTCATCCGAACGGGAAAGGAAGGGAAGGTCTACAGCAACGCGGACGGCGATCTGGACGGGCTCCAGGCCCGGTCCGTGGAGGGATACAACTTTTATCTCCAGTTCCTGGACGGCAAGGTTTCCGTCTTCAAGGACGGCCAGAGCCTGGACGTGTACGGAAACGGCCTGTACACCGGCGAGTCCCAGTGGTTCGTCCCCGGCTACGACAACTTCCCCGTCAGCGAGGACCTGAAGGGCGTCACCGTCTGCATGGCCGTCCGGCAGACGCCGGTCCGGTACTACCAGGTCAACTACAAGACCTCCGGCGTCCGGTACAACAGCAGCTTCTACAACATCGCCCGGCAGGTCAACGAGAGCTGGGCCTTCTACCGGACTCAGCTCTGGGTCTTCATCGCCGGTGTCTGGGGCCTGGTGGTCTGGTTCCTCCTGCGGAAATCCGCAGAGGCGGTGAACCGGAAAATCGCCGCCTGGACGGTCCATGTCTGGACGGAGGTCCGGTTCCTGGCAACGGCGCTCTGCGCCCTGTGGGCCTTCCTGCCGGGCTTTGTCCAGTCGGACTCCATCTATGAGCTTCTCTACTACGGCTGGGAGTGGGACAGCGGATACTCCTTCGCCGCCTGGGGCCAGGCGGTGCTGCGGCTGGCCCTGGGCAACATCCCCGGCCTGATCGCCCTATTCTGGCTCATCTGGCTGCTGCGCAACGACCACAGATACAACCCCAAGGGGTCCCGGAGGTCCCTGCTCCGCCCCTTTCTGGGAAGGGTGCGGGCCCTCTTCCGCTTCCTGCGGGCCAAGGACCTAGAGCGCCCCGTGGAGAAGCGCCTCCGCCGGAACCAGGCCGCGGGGCTGCTGGCCCTGGGCATCCTGGCCCTGGCGGAGCTGGTGAACCTGTACGCGCTGATTTACGACATGTTCTTCTCCGGGGTCATGTTCTACGTGGACAGCGTGATGCTCTTCTTCCAGCTCCCCCTGGCCATCCTGGGCATTCCCCTGTTCCTGGCCCTGTTCCGGGCTTGGCGGAGCCGGGGGCTGGCGAAGGACGTGGCCGCCCTGGCGGACCAGGTGGAGGCCGTCCGGGCGGGGGACCTGGAGAAGCCCCTGGTCCTCCCCGAGGACGGGGACCTGCGCCGGACGGCGGACTCCCTGAACGACATCCAGGCGGGCATGCGGGCGGCCCTGGCGGAGCAGACCCGGAGCGAGCGCATGAAGGTGGAGCTGGTGAGCAACGTGTCCCACGATCTCAAGACGCCCCTGACCTCCATTCTCTCCTACGCGGAGCTTCTCCGGCAGGAGGAGCTGCCCCCGGCGGCGGCGGACTACGCCCGGGTCATCGACGAGAAGGCCCAGCGGCTGAAGACCATGGTGGAGGACGTCTTTGAGGTCAGCAAGGCGGCGGCGGACCAGCTCCCGGTACACCTGGAGCGGCTGGACCTCAACAAGCTGCTGCGCCAGACCCTGGCGGACCTGGACGGGCCCATCCAGGCCAGCGCCCTGACCTTCAAGGTGGAGCTCCCGGCGGAGCCGGTGATGATCGTGGCCGACGGACGGCGGCTGTACCGGGTGTTCCAGAATCTCATAGACAATGCCCTGCGCTACGCCCTGGAGGGCAGCCGGGTGTACCTGAGCCTCAAGCCCATCGAGGAGGCCCGCCGGGCGGAGGTCAGCGTCCGGAACACCAGCCGGAGCGAGCTGCCGGAGGGGGTGGATTTCACGGCGCGGTTTGTCCGGGGGGACGCCAGCCGGACGGACGGCGGCAGCGGCCTGGGGCTGAGCATCGCCAGCTCCTTCACGGAGGCCTGCGGGGGGAGCTTCCGGGTGGAGACTTTGGCGGATCTGTTTACGGCGATTGTGAGTTTTCCGACGGTGGAATAGCTCTCCCAGCGGGGGAGGGGGCTTGATCTCGCCCTTGCGGGCGGGGAGGCCAGGCAACCAGCGATGGCTGGTGCAATGCACC
>CAMXNV010000123.1 GCA_947245315.1 uncultured Oscillibacter sp.
GCCAGGGACAGGGAGAAGAACATCTGCCCGCCGGCGGTGGCCAGCACGGAGACCAGGCCGGGGGCCTCCTCAATGAAGCCCGCCTCCACGGCGTAGCCGGGGACGAACATGAACTTCAGGCCCTCCGCCGCGCCGGGCAGCGTCAGGGACCGGACGATGATGATGACCAGCATCACGAACAGGGCGGGCATGCCCACGTTGTTGAACTTCTCAATGCCCCCGGAGATGCCGCCCCGGTTGATGAGGTAGCAGATAATCATGAAGAGGAACGTGAACATGACGCAGCCGAAGGGGTTGGTCAGCATGGAGCCGAACAGGTCCGCGCCGGCCTTGATCTCCGCCCCGCCGAAGGCCAGGTTGCTCAGGTTCAGGGACATATACTCAATGCAGTATCCCCCCAGCACCGTGTAGAAGCTCAGGATGACGAAGGGGGAGAACACCGCCAGCCAGCCCACCCACTTGAAGCGCCCGCTCAGGGCGTGGTAGGCGCCGATGGTGCCCTTGCCGGTCTTCCGGCCCATGGCCAGCTCGGCCATCATGATGCTGAACCCCACGAAGACGGCCAGCAGCACGTAGATGACCAGGAACGTGAAGCCCCCGGACTTGCCCATCTTGTAGGGGAAGCCCCAGATGTTGCCCAGGCCCACGGCGGAGCCGATGGCGGCCATCAGGAAGCCTAGATTACTCCCCCAGGAACCTCTCTCATTTTCCACAAAAATACCTCCTCTTTCATGTGAATAGTAACAAATATACTATACCGAGGGCGGTTCGTCAAGAAAAAATGAAGAGAAAATGAACGAAATGTTTTTACTATGTGGAAAGTTGTCCATTTCACGCTTTGAAGTGATGTGGTTTTCTATACAAATATAACAAGGAAAGCAAGGAAATGATGCTTATGCAACAGTTTAAACCAGTGACCAAACAGGACGGCGCCAAGCTCCGGCGCTACTACAAAGACTGCAACTATGGGCTGTGCGAATACTCCCTGGGCACCAAGCTGATGTGGAAGAAGGTGCTCCACCCCGCCTGGGCGGAGATCGCGGGCTGCCTGGTGGTCCGGAACCGGGACGCCTACGGCTGGAACTTCGACTACCCCGTCCCCGGCCCCGAGGGGGATATGGAGGCCGCCCTGGCCGCCATTGAGGCCTATTGCCTGGAGGCGGGGCAGCTTCCCGTCATCTCCATGGTGCCGGAGCACAAGGCGGGGGAGCTGCTGAGCCGCTATCCCTACGTCCGGGTCAGCGACATCCGGACCTGGCGGGACTATGTGTACTACAGGGAGGACCTCCAGTACTTCACCGGGCGGCGCTACTCCGGCCAGCGGAACCACATCAAGAAGTTCCGGGCCCAGTGGCCCGAGGCGGAGGTCCGGCCCCTGACGGCGGCGGACGCCCCGGCGGTGGAGCGCTTCTGGCAGGACTACGAGGCGGAGTTCCCCAAGGGGGATAACGCCAAGGCCCTGGACGAGCTGAAGCTGGCCAAGAAGATGCTCAAGCTGGCGGGGAAGCCCTGGTTCGTGGCCGGGGGCATGTTTGACGGGGACAAGCTCATCGCCCTGGCCCTGGCGGAGCGCTGCGGGGACACCCTCATCATCCACATTGAGAAGGCCCTCTACTCCTACACCGGGGTGTACCCCGCCTTTGTCCAGGGCTTCGCCCTGGCCTTTGGGGGGAACTGCCAGTGGATCGACCGGGAGGACGACGCGGCGGACAAGGGGCTCCGGACCTCCAAGCTCCAGTACGGCCCCGCCAAGCTGGCCCCCAAGTATCGCTTCGAGCCCATGAATGAGCTGATGCGCCACATCACGGAGATTCCCAAGGTACAGACGGCCCGGCTGACTCTCTCGGCCCTGACGGAGAAGGATATCCCCGCCTACAACGCCCTGGTGCTGGACCAGGAGCGGAACCGTTGGTGGGGCTACGACGATGTGAAGGGCCTGGGCGGGCCGGTGGAGGAGCGGAGCTTCTTCGACGTGGCCAAGCGGGACCTTGAGAACCGCCTGGCGGTGAACTTCGCCGTCCGGCTGGAGGGGAAGCTGATCGGCGAGGCGGTGCTGTACAACTTCGACTGCCGGGGCGGCGCGGAGCTGGGCTGCCGGATCGACAGGGCTTACGCCGGGCACGGCTACGGCGTGGAGGCCTTCACGGCGGCGGCGGAGTGGGGCCTGTACAAGCTCCACCTGGGCCGGGTGTTCGCCAAGTGCTACAAGGAGAACGAGGCGTCCTTCAAAATGCTCTCCGCCTGCATGCGGAAGCACGGCGAGGACGAGACCTTCTTTTATTTCGAAAAACTGGTATGATAAAAGGCCCCCGGCAGAAGCCGGGGGCCTGTCTTTATGTGGGGAGTAGGGGGCGGGCTCTGTCCCGCCCCGTCTCTCGGAACCGCAGCAGTCCCGGAGGAGCGGGAGGGGACAGAGCCCCTCCCCTACAAGCAGCCCCGTTATAAAATGCTCGTTTAGACGCTCCCCCTTTACGTGCTCAATAGAACTCCTTAATGTAAGCCTCCACGTCCGCCCGGGTGCCCGTGTAGGGGCCCGGGGTCTCCATTTTCAGGGAAACCAGCGCCGTGGCGGTCCGGAGAGCGGTGGGGATGTCCTGGGTCAGCCGCTCGTTGATGTAGCAGGCGAAGGTGGTGTCCCCCCGGCCCGTCCGGCCCCCCAGGCTCCGGGCCTTGATGGGGCAGGTGTAGACGTCCTCGCCGTCGTAGACCAGGACCTCCGTGTTGTGGGTGATGAGGATTTCCTGGGCGCCCCAGCCGTGGAGGACCTTGGCGGCCTCCGCCCGGTCCGTGAGGCCGGTGAGAATCTCCGCTTCGGCGGCGTCGGTTTTCAGGAAGCGGACGTAGGGGAGGAGCTCCTTCTTGGCGGCCCAGTCGCGGTAGACCATGCCGCCGTTCTCCTCCCAGCGGAGCATGCACTGCACGTCAATGGCCAGCATGGCCTTCTTGGCGGCGAAGGGCAGGAACTCATCGGGGATGTCGCCCCCCACCAGGCCCGCCAGGTGCCAGATCTTGGCGTCGATCTCCTCCGGGACCTCCTCAGGCCGGTAGGGGTCGATCTTGCTGTCCACGGTGGAGGTCCGGCGCTCCCGGTCCGGGGTGTGGTAGACGTTCTTGGTGACGAAGGAGTGGGTGCTGTGGAGGGGGAAGACCGTGATATTGGGCGCGGGGGCGAAGGCGGCCTTCAGGTCCACCTGGGCCGTGTCCGCCTTGGGCAGGACGGCGGTCTTGTGCCCCATGTTGGCGGCGGCGAAGCCGGAGTAGTAGACCGCGCCTCCGATGGCCTGGACGGTGGTCCCATCATAGTCCACATTGGTGTCCTGGGCAATCTCTCCGATAATCAGGGTGTTGAACCGGCTCATTTTCCTTCCTCCTTCCGGATGGCCTCGTCGGCCTCCACAAACTCCTGGAACGCCGGGCTCCAGAGGTGGAACCGGCCGCTCTCGATGATGCGCTTATAGGCAAAGGAATCGTGGACCCGCTCCGGCAGAATGACGGCGGTCCGGGCCTCGTCCCCGTCCCGGTGGGTGTCGGACCCGGCAAGACGGTAGTACTCCGGGTGGCGGCGGCAGAGGGCCAGGGCTTTGTCGTTGTTGTTTTCATGCCGGGGGTTCCCGTTGATGATCTCCGCCCCGTGGACCGCGGTCTCCTGGACCGGGGCGCTGCCCTTGCGGAAGGGGTGGGCGTGGATGATGAGCACCTGGTCGTGGTACTTGTCGAAGAACTCCTGGGCGCTCATGCAGCAGATGTAGGGGTTGGAGCGGAGCCACTGCTCGTCGATGCCATAGACCAGATAGTCGTTGTCGTTCTCCGGGAAGCGGAGCTCCGCCCCCAGGATGACATCCAGGCCCACCTCGTCGCCCCGGCGCTTGGAGGCGTGGTAGCCGCCCAGGTAGTGGTCCATGACCTTATCCCAATTGTGCTCGGTGTCGATGCGGGAGAGGTACTCGGGGTGGAGGTGGTCCGTGACCACCAGGCCGGTAAAGCCGTTGCGGAGGTAGCGGTCCACCACGTCGGCGGCGTAGAGGTGGCCGCAGCGGCTAGTCTCCGCGGTGTGGGTGTGGGGGTCGTAGCGATAGCCAGTCATGATTGATTCCCTCTTTTCTGGAATTGATTGTAGAGTTAGGAGTTAGGAGAGAGGAGTGAGGAGTTATCCCGGCACGGCGCCGGGCCCATAAAAAGGAAAAACTCCTACCTCCTAACTCCTCACTCCTAACTGTCACCGCGCTGGAATGCGCTTCAAGCCTCATTCAAGTTCCGGCAGGTGCTGCGCTTGATTAACGTGGGCATTAAAATCTGGTGGACGTAGCCCTGGGTGCCGTTTTCGATCTTGTCCCGGAGCATATCCACCGCCTGGATGGCCATGTCCCGCTTGGGCTGCTCCACGGTGGTCAGCTCGATCCGGGGCAGGGCCGTGGAGGAGATGTTGTCGAAGCCGATGAGGCTCAGACGGCCGGGGATGTCGATCCGGGCGTCGTCCGCCGCCTTGAGGACGCCCAGGGCGTTGGAGTCCGTGGAGGCGAAGATGGCCGTGTAGTCAATGGGCTTAGCGAAGAGCTCCTTGGCCAGCTGGTAGCCGCCCGTGATGGAGGAGCGGCTGAGCTCGCTGTTGAAGAACCGGGGGGTCAGCTCCAGCTCCTGGCAGGCCCGGATGTAGCCCTCCGCCCGGAGCTGGTGGGTGGCGGTGTGGCGGCGGCCGAAGTACAGGATGTCCCGGTGGCCCAGCTCGTAGAGGTACTTGGTGCCGATGTAGGTCCCCCGGCTGTTGTCCACGGCCACGTAGCTCTGGGGCTGGTCCCGGAGGTTCTCGCTGAGGAAGACCGTGGGCACCTGGTCCGTGAAGGCCCGGATGTTCTCATAGGTCTTGGGGCTCTGGGGGACGATGAGAATCCCGTCCACCTGGCGGCTGAGGAGGAGCTTGACCACGGTTTTCTCCTGCTTCAGGTCGGGGCCGGAGTTGCAGAGCATGATGTTGTATCCGTGGCCCCTGGCGCTCATCTCGGCGTAATAGGCCAGCTCCGACATGAACTGGTTGTCAATGGAGGGGACCACCAGCCCGATGAGCCCGGTGCGCTTGGTCACCATGGAGCGGGCCACGTAGTTGGTGGTGTAGCCCATTTCGTCGCAGAGCTTGATGATGCGCTCCCGGGTGTCGCTGCCGATCTGGTGGCTCCCGGACAGGGCGCGGGAGACGGTGGCGTAGGAGACGCCGGCGGCCTTGGCCACGTCCTTCAGGGTCACACTTTTCATATCGTCCTTCCTTTCCGCCCCCGCTGAAACCGTAAACGTTTCCGCTTTATTTTTTGGAACCGGCCAAACTCCGGCCGGTTCAGGTTGTCAAGTAAAGAATATCTGATTTTCCCGGCAATGTCAATAACAATCTGGATTTTTCACATCTTTGGGCAGAAAAACGAAAAATAAACGAAGTCTTCGGCGTTTGGCATATTGACAAGGGACCGCTGATTCATTTAGAATAAACCTGAAAAGGTCGCAAACGTTTACAGGATGGCCCGACGGGGCTTTCCGCCCTGGAGGCACGCCGTTTCCGGGGGCGCCCGAGAACCAAACGACATAAAGGAGGATTTTTCATGACCCCCGATATCAAGACGATTTTCTTCGACGTGGGAAACACGCTCCGCATTGTGCTCAAGGAGCAGGATTTCATCGATCAGGCCGAGGCCGGCCTGATGGAGCTCATCCAGACCACCGAGACCCATGACGCCCTCTTCGCCAAGCTGGAGGAGCGGTGGAGCAAGTACCGCAAGATGTCCAAGACCACCCTGCTGGACGCCTCCGAGGGCGAGCTGTGGACCCAGTACATGCTGCCGGAGTATGACACCAATATGATCTTTGCCAACGCGGCGAAGCTGACCCGCCTCTGGCGGGACCACGACGGCCGCCGGGTGGCCCGGCCCGACGCCGTGGCGACTCTCAAGGAGCTCTGCGCCCGGGGCTACACCCTGGGCATCATCGCCAACACGGTGACGGAGACGGAGATTCCCGACTGGATGGCCGCCGACGGCGTGGCCCAGTGCTTCAAGACCACCATCCTCTCCTCCAAGGTCCGCCTCCGCAAGCCGGACCCGGAGATCTACCACCTGGCCTGCCGCTGCATCGGCACCCCGGAGGCCAGCTGCGCCTACGTGGGCGACAACCCGGTCCGGGACGTGGAGGGCACCCAGGCCGCGGGCTTCGGCATGATGATCCGGATCGACGAGCCGGATACCCTGAACAATGAGCACGCCACCGGGAAGGAATTCACCCCGGACCATGTGATTACCAGCCTGTCCCAGCTTCTCGACATCTTCCCCGCCCGCCCTACTTTTTCTTGAAAGATGTGAGGCTCTTAGCGAGCGCAGAGCGGGAGCTTTAGAGCCTCAGAGCCACTTGTGGCAAAAGTAGGCAAAAAGAACTTTAACTCGCTCTGAGCTCCGGCACTATGCTGGGCCTGTCCCACGACGACCTAGCCTGGAGCATCATGAAACCTACATAAAAGGAGAACGCCAATGGATATGACAAAGCGCTACAAGGCCGTCTTCTTCGATCTGGGAGGCACGCTGCGCATCGCGCTGCTGGAGGAGCCCTGGATGAGGCACGCCCGCCGGAAGATGGCGGAGATCGCCGGGTCCCCCGTGCCCTACGAGGAGTTCTATCAGATGATCGAGGAGCGCTACGAGCCCTACCGGGACTGGGCCCTGGGCGAGAACAAGGAGTCCAACGACGAGGAGCTCTGGTGCAAGTGGCTGCTGCCGGACT
>CAMXNV010000124.1 GCA_947245315.1 uncultured Oscillibacter sp.
TGGTCTTGCCGCAGCCGGAGGGGCCCAGCAGGGTCATGAAATCGCCGTCCTCAATGGTGAGGTTGATATTCCGGAGGACGTGATTGTTGCCGTAAAATTTGTCAATATTTTTCAGTTCAATGCGGCTCATATGGCACGTTTCCTTTCTGATCTTAACTTAGAATCCCGATGCAGACCACAAGGCCTTTTCGTCTTCGTCCCCCGTCCTTCGTCCCCCGCAGGGAGGGGGAATGCTCAAGGGGGGACTGGTCCCCCCTTGAAGGGCGGCGGAAGGAATGGAGCGTGTGGAGTCGTCGCCTGCGGCGACGGAACGGAGCGGAATTTCTTCCGCCGCTTACCAGCTCTTGCCGATATCCGCGCCGGCAACCTTGTTGGCGAAGATGTAGCAGAACAGAATGAACAGCAGCACGCACACGGAAATGGCGTCGGACATCTGGGCGTAGCCCTCCTGGGAGTAGGTGAACGCCAGGTAGGACATGGTCCGGGTGGTGGGCGTCATCATGATGATGATCAGGTCCAGCTCCTTGGCGATGGAGATGAAGGTCAGCATAAAGCCGGAGATGAAGCCGTTCTTTGCCAAGGGGATGATGATGGAGCTCATCCGCTTCCAGAAGCTGGCGCCCGCGATGTCCGCCGCCTCCTCCAGCTCCACGCTGATGGAGAGCATGTTGGCGGTACCGGAGCGGCTGGCGAAGGGGAAGTGCTTGACCACGGAGGTCAGAACGATCAAAGTGAAGGTGCCGTACAGGGAGGGGATCAGGCCGCCCAGATGGGGGACGCTGAACATGGAGAAATACATGGTGGAGAAGGCCACGCCGCTCATCAGGTAGGGCACGAAGACCAGCTGCTCGGTGAGGTTGCCGTACCACTTGCCCCGGCCGCGGGAGCTGATGTAGCCCAGGAACTGGCCGCAGAAGGCGGTGATGAGGGAGGTGATGATGGTCAGGCGGATCGTGTTCCACAGGGCGGAGAAGAACTCCTTGTTGCGGAAGATGCCCTCATAGTTCGTATATTTGTCCGCCGTACCGGCCTCTCCGATCCAGTTGTAGAGGGTCAGATTGTCCAGGCCGTAGCCCGCGCCGGTGGTGACCTGGAAGGTCTCCATAATCAGGACGAAGAAGGGCATGACCATGGCCAGGAACAGGAACACGCCCAGGAAAGCCATCATGGGCTTCTTGGCCGCGCCCAGAGGCATCAGGGTGCTGCGACCGCCCTTGCCGCCCACGGTGGCATAGGACTTGCGGACGCCGATGGCCTTCTGGTTGCTCATCAGGATCAGGGCCGCGAGGCCCACCAGGACGATGGACATGGCGTAGCCCACGCCACGGGGACCCTGGTCAATGTACACGCGCATGCGGGTGGCCAGGGTGTAGTAGCCGATGCGGTTGCCCAGGTTGGCCGCCACGCCGTAAGTACCGATGGACTTGGAGACGGTCATGACCAGGGCGGAGAGGACGGAGGGAAGGATCAGCGGCAGGGTGATGTAGCGGAGAATCTGGGCCTTGTTGGCGCCCTGAATCTCGCCCATCTCCTCCAGCTCCGAGTTGATGGACCGGAGGGCGCCGGAGACCTGGATGTATGAGAACGCGTAGTAGTGCATGGACATGCACAGCACGATGGCCGTGGGCCCGTAGGCCAGCCAGTCGGGAATCGGTACGCCCATGCCGGTGAGGAACCCGTTGGCGCCGCTGGTGGGCGTTCGGAACACCGCCAGCCAGGCGATGGCCTTGGTCCAGGAGGGAATCATGTAGGGCACGGTGATCAGGATGCCCAGGACCTTCTTGCCGGGGAGGTCGGTGCGGATCATCAGCCAGGCCAGCACCGAGCCCAGGGGCACGGAGATCAGCGTGGTGAAGAAGCCGCAGACGAAGGAGTGGAGCAGGGGCTCCCACAGCACGGCCTTGGACATGTTGCTGGCCAGCATGTACTGCCAGTAGTACGGGGTGAAGTCACCGATGTGACCGCCCTTCACACGGCGGAGCTCGCCTTGGGCCAGGGTAAAGGTGGATTTAATCATGGTCAGCAGGGGGATGACGATCAGGCAGAACAACACGATCAGGCTGACCAGCACGACCATGTTGAAGGGGTTCTTGAGCACGTTGAAGATCAGGTTCTTCAGCCGACGTGCCGTCAGTTTCTTTCTGGGGGGTCTTTCCTTGGTCACGGTTACTGCGTTTGACACGATAACACCTCTTTCTGATAACTGCCGGGACTGCTCCGGGCGATCAGTCCTCCCATCCGTTCACGCCCGGGGCCGTTTGCGGGGCCGCTTCCGGCCCTGTTTGCGCAAACGTTTGCGACTTCCTGAGCCCATTATAAAGAATATTTACGGGGTTTGTCAATTGTCAGGCTCCCGATTTTGAGGGAGGTTTTTTATTCAATTTCACGGTTTGTTTACAATTCAGACAAACGAAGACGGGGGATTTTTGCTATTTTGCCAATTGAAAACCACCTGTGCTTCTGCTAGGTGCGTATACGTTTTCATAGAATTTCAGAATTTGCGGAAAGGGCGCCGAAGCCATCGGCCCCGGGACCGGCGGCCGTCAGGACTGGAATTGGGCGGCGTAGATGGCGGCGTAGACACCCCCGGCGGCCAGCAGCTCCTGGTGGGTGCCCTGCTCGGCCACGCCGCCCTGGTCCAGGACCAGAATCCGGTCCGCTCCCCAGACGGTGGCCAGCCGGTGGGCGATGACGAAGCAGGTGCGGCCCTGGCGGAGCCGCTCCATGGCCAGGCTAATCTCTCCCTCCGTCTCCGTGTCCACATTGCTGGTGGCCTCGTCCAGGATGACGATGTCGGAGTCCGTGAGGAAGCAGCGGGCGATGGCCAGCAGCTGCCGCTGGCCCTTGGAGATGCCCTCGCCGGAGAGGACGGTGTCGTAGCCCTGGGGGAGGGAGGTGATGAAGCGGTGAATCCGGGCGGCCTTGGCCGCGGCCACGATCTCCTCCCGCCCGGCCCCCGGCGCGCCGTAGGCGATGTTCTCCGCGATGGTGCCCCCGAAGAGCCAGGTGTCCTGGAGCACCAGGGCCAGGCGGCGGCGCAGGCCGTCCCGGCTGTAGGACTCCAGGGGGACGCCGTCCAGGGTGATGGAGCCGCTCTGGGGCCGGTAGAACCGCAGGAGGAGGGAGACCAGGGTGGTCTTCCCCGCGCCGGTGGGGCCCACCACGGCGGCCAGGCTCCCCGCCGGAATGTGGGCGGTGAAGTCCCGGAGGACGGGCTGGGCGGGATCGTAGCCAAAGGTGACGTGATCGAAGCGGATGTCGCCCCGGAGGTGCTCCGCGGGAAGGGCCTCCGGCGGGTCTCCCGCCTCCGGCTCCTCGTCCAGCAGGTCCAGCACCCGCTCCGCCGCGGCGGCGCTGGCCTGGAGCTCCGCCAGGAGGTTCGCCGCTTCCCGGATGGGACCGGAGAACTTCCGGGAGTAGAGAACGAAGGAGGAGAGATTGCCCAGGGACAGGCCGCCCTCCAGATATAAGAGGGCGCCGAACATGCTGATGGCCGCCAGGGAGACGTTGTTGATGAAGTTCACCGAGGGCCCCAGGGCGGCGCTGGCCCGGTCGGCGTCGTAGTAAGCCCTGGAGGCCGCCTCGTTCCGCTGGTCGAACAGGCCCAGGTCCGCCTCCTCCACGCCATAGGTCCGGATGGACCGGCGGCAGCCCATCCGCTCCTCGGCAAAGCCGTTCAGGGCCCCCAGCTCCTTGGAGCGGAGGCGGAAGAGGGGGTGGATGCGCTTCATCTGAAAGCGGGTCAGGAGCGCCGACAGGGGCACGGTGACCAGGAAGACCAGAGTCAGCCGGGGGGAGAGGAGCAGCAGCATCAGGAAGGATCCGGCCACGGTGAAGACGCTGGTCCCCAGCTGGAGCAGGTCCGTGGAGAGGGTGGCGTTGACCGTGTCCACATCGTAGCAGACCCGGCTGATCAGGTCCCCCGCCGGGTGGGTGTCGAAGTAGTCCACCGGCAGCTCGCTCATGCGGTCGAAGGCGGCTTTGCGGAGATCGTGGGAGACGGCCTGGGACACCCGGATGAGCCGGGAGGCCACCGTGTAATTTAATAAGGAGGAGAGGGCGTAGCAGACCAGCATCCCGGCGCAGCTCTGGAACACGGCGGGGAAGTTTACCCCGCCCGCCCGGATGCCGATGGCGTCCACGGCCCGTCCGGAGAGGAGGGGGGCCGCCAGGGACAGAAGGTTGCCCGCCAGCAGCAGGACTATCAGCAGGAGAAACCGGAGCCAGTAGGGCCGGAGGAAGGGGCCCAGGCGGAAAAGTACATGTTTTTTCATTTCAGCCCTCCCATTTGCAGCTCCGCCATGCGGCGGTACCGGCGGCAGCCCTCTAAAAGCTCGTCGTGGCGGCCCTGGGCGGTGATGACGCCGTCCTCCAGCACCAGGATACGGTCCGCGTCCCGGAGAGAGGCCACCCGCTCGGAGATGACGACCAGGGTGACGCCGGGGCAGTCCCGCCGGATGGCAGCGTGGAGGGCGGCAGCGGTCCGGTAGTCCAGGGCGCTGTCGGCGCTGTCCAGAACCAGGATGTCTGGGCGGGCCGCCAGGGCCCGGGCGATCAGCAGCCGCTGGCGCTGGCCTCCGGAGAGGTTGGCCCCCCGGATGTCCAGCCGGGCGTCCAGCCCCTGGGGCATGGCCTGGATGAAGTCCCAGGCCTGGGCGGTTTTGGCGGCGGCAATCACGTCCTCCCTGGGGAGGTCCCGGAGGAAGGAGATGTTTTCGTAAACGCTGTCGTTCAGCAGGGCCTCGCTCTGAAAGACCGCGCCGAAGCGGCCCCGGAGGTCCTCCCGGCTGAGGGCGGTGACGTTTTGGCCGCCTACCCAGACCAGACCCTGTCCGGCGTCGTAAAGCCGGAGGAGGAGGGAGACCAGGGTGCTCTTTCCCGAACCGGTGGGGCCGAGGATGCCCAGGGTTTCTCCCTTATTTAAATAGAAGGATGCGCCGTCCAGGTCCTTTTCCACGCCCAGATAGGAGAAGGAGACGTCTTCCATGCCCAGCTCCGGGCCGTCGGGGCGCTCTTCCGGCAGGCACCGTACTGGCTGGCCCTCCGGGGACAGCAGGACCTCCTCAATGCGCCGGGCGGAGGCCACGCCCTTGCTGAATTTGACGAAGAGCTTGGCCAGTCCCAGGGTGGCGGTTTGAATCAGGGTGAAATAGGAGAGGAAGGCCACGATTTGGCCAGAGGCCATCCGGCCATGGTTTACCAGAAGGGCTCCGGCCAGCACCACCAGCACCAGGCCCAGGTTCAGCAGAAAGTCGGACAGGGGGTTGGCGGCGGCCATGACGCACCCGGCGGTTTCCTCGGTCTGGCGGGCGGAGCAGCTGGCGGCGGTGAACCGGGCCCGCTCTCGATTTTGGCAGGCCAGGGCCTTGATGACCCGGACGCCGGAGGCGTTTTCCCGGATGATCCGGACCACGGTGTCCACGGCCTCCTGGGCTTTCGTGTAGCGGGGAATGCCTTGGCGGGTCACCAGCCAGATGGCGAAAAAGGTGGCGGAGCAGACCGCCAGCTGAACCAGGGCCAGGGGCGGGGCCTGGAAGAAGGTCAGCGTCAGCCCGCCCAGGACCAGCATGGGGGCCCGAATGCCGCCTCGCTGGATTTTGTCAAACATTTGATGGACATTGTAGGTGTCATTGGTCAGCCGGGAGACCAGGGAGGAGACGGAGAAACGGTCCATCTGGGCCTGGGAGAGCGTCAGCGTCCGGCGATAGAGGTCATGGCGGAGCTGGCGGGTCATGTCCATGGAGACCCAGGCGGCCATGCGGTTGGCAGTGATGTTGCAGAAGGCCGCGCCAAAGGCCATCAGCAGCATTAGGCCTCCGGCTTGCCGGATGGCGGCCAGGTCCCGGGTGGGGACGCAGTCGTCAATAATGTGGGCCAGCAGCAGGGGAAGCAGCAGCTCTAAAACGGCGGCGGTGAACTTTATCGTTACGCCTACGGCCACTCGGGGCGCGTGGGGGCGGAGGTAGCTGAGGATGGTTTTCACGGTGCGGCCTCCTTTCATGCTTTTTGCTCAAACGTTTGCGAAATATCTATTTTATGATACTACAGGGTTCGGAGGTATGTCAATTCGCAGATTGACAGAAGGTAGGATGGGTGGTTCGCGGTTTTGTCTAAGAGTAAGGTGGGGGTGGGTAGAGTATTAATGATATTAGGTTACATATATATAATAAAAGAAAATCCTGATAGAGGTTTTTGAAGGATGCGATATCCGATATATTTTTGTTTTGTATTTGAGATTAGTAGACTTTAATATAGAAATGCGGTAGTTGGAAGGGACAGGATGCAATGTTACTGTTATGTTACAAACATATATAGCATATTGATTTTCGAAAATTGCTGTGTTATATTCATCATGCGGCACGGATGAGGCGGTGCTCCCGGTGTAGATACGGGAACGGCTAGCCACTGTATGTGCGCCGGAAAAATCCGACGTATCCCTGACCGCAAATTTTTAAAGGAGGAATATTCGCATGAAGAAATTCCTGTCCCTGGTTCTTGCGATGAT
>CAMXNV010000125.1 GCA_947245315.1 uncultured Oscillibacter sp.
AGTCCTCGCCGTCAGGCGGGGACGGAGTGGGCGGAGTTTCTTCCGACGTGGGCGATAATGGCGATATTTCTCAGGTGTTCATTTTGCATATTAATTTCTCCTATTCTCGAACGGCAAGACCACGGGGCCCCATCAAAGATGGGGCGGCGCGCAGCGCCGTTATGCTAACTTTCAGACCGTGGGGAAGGCAAAATTTCACAGTTTCTTATTATATGCCACTCCGCCCTGCTTTTCAACGGAAGAATCCACATTTTTCAGGACTTTTTCATAAAAAATCCAAGTCACCTTGGACAATGGGCCCTGAGCCGGGCAAAAAACAGAGGCGGCCAAAGCCGCCTCCGCTGTGTCACATCCAATCTTTCTCCGCCAGGGCTTCCTCCCGCAGCAGTAAGTACTCCTCAAGGCAGAGGCCGCTGTCCCGGAGGTCCAGGGCCACATCCAGCCCCACGTACCGATAGTGCCAGGGCTCGTAGCCGATGCCGGTGATCTCGCTCTTCTCGTTGGGGTAGCGGAGGATAAACCCGTACTCCCAGCAGTGCTCCATCAGCCACTTCTGCTCGGCGGTCTTCTCCTGCTTCTTCGTCAGGCTCTGGTAGGACGTGGACACGATGTCCAGCGCCAGGCCCAGCTGGTGCTCGCTGGTGCCGGGCCGGGCCACCCAGCGCCCCGCCTCCTTCTCGGCGGCGGCCTTGCTGTAGCCCGCGTTCCGCAGGCGGGCGATCTTGTTGTTGTACAGATAGGTCTGCTTGGACTGGGTCCGGTAGGCGGAACAGACCTTGGGGGCCAGGCCCGCCTCCCGGCAGGCCTGGAGCATGGCCATGAGGCTGTCATAGGCCCGCTCGTCCACCTTCATGCCGTTGTCCAGGGACTTCAGAGTGACCTCGTAGTCCTCCGGCATCTCGTTCCAGGGGTTCACCAGGAGAATCTGCCAGTCCTCCGCCTCGGGGAAGAGGAGCTCCTTCTTAGGCGCACTGGGGTCCTCCGGCGCGTGCTCCTGGGAGGACGGGGCGGGCGCGGTCTCCGTCCCGGCGGGCTTGGGGTCCGCCGTCTGGGCCGGGGCCGCCGGCTTCGCGTCCGAGGGCTCGGGCTCCAGGGTGGAGAACCGGGGAGCGGAGGCGTTTTGCTCCTCCCGCAGGGTCTTGACGGTCACATCGTCCTCCGTCTTCGGGAGGACGGGGAGCACAGGAATTTTACGAAGCTGTTCCCCGGCGGGTTCCTCCCGGATGAGGGAAGCCGCTTCCCCCGCCCGGGGGGAGGCCTTAGAGGGGCCCTTGGCCTGTGCGGCGATTGCCAAAAGAAGGAGCGCCGCCAGCAGCGCCACGGTCCGCTTGGTCCATTTCATTCATGTGCTTCCTTTCCGTACCCACAATATGTTGTGGGGGCCTGGTTCCATCATACGCTTTTCCTTCCGCAAAAACAAGGGGATCTTTTGTGAACGGACTGGAAATTTTTTTGCGGGGGCGGCCGGGCGGGCATCCTCTCCCCCGCCCCTGCGGCCCTCCCCGGGGAAACGCCCCCGCCCGGCCCTCAATTTCCTACTCCTTCAATTCTTGCAATCCCCCTCCTAAAATGCTATGATAGAGCCAGCAAAACCGAGGAAAGCGGGGACCGCACATGGCAATCATCGGAATCGACTTAGGCACCACCAACTCCCTGGCCGCCGTCTGGCGGAACGGCCGGAGCGAGCTCATCCCCAACGCCGCCGGGGAGGTCCTGACCCCCAGCGCCGTCAGCGTGGACGAGGACGGCGCCGTCCTCGTGGGCCGGGCGGCCCGGGACCGGCTGATCTCCCACCCCGAGCGCACCGCCGCCCGCTTCAAGCGCTACATGGGCACGTCCAAAACCTATTCCCTGGGGGGCCGGACCTTCACGCCGGAGGACCTGTCCTCCCTGGTGCTCCGCAGCCTCCGGGAGGACGCGGAGGCCTATCTGGGGGAGCCCGTGGAGGAGGCGGTGGTCAGCGTCCCCGCCTACTTCGCCGAGGCCCAGCGGGCCGCCACCAAGCGGGCCGCCGCCCTGGCGGGGCTCAAGGTGGAGCGGCTGGTGAACGAGCCCTCCGCCGCCGCGGTGGCGGGCCACATCAGCGAGGGGGAGGAGGACAAGGTCTGTCTGGTCTTCGACCTGGGGGGCGGCACCCTGGACGTGTCCCTGGTGGAGCGCTTTGGGAACGTGGTCAGCGTCACGGCGGTCAGCGGGGACAACCGCCTGGGGGGCTCCGACTTCGACCTGGCCATCGCCAAGGGCTTCTGCGAGGACTGCGGGCTGGACTTCGAGACCCTCGCCCCCCGGCAGAGGGAGATGCTGGTCCGCCAGGCGGAGACCTGCAAGATGGCCCTGAGCCGCCAGGAGATGGTCATCATGTCTGTGGACGACGGGACCCTCTCCGCCACCCTGACCCTCTCCAACGAGTGGCTCATCCGCAAGAGCGGGGCCCTCTTCCGGCGGATGACCGCCCCCATTCAGAAGGTCTTTATGGACGGGGGCGTCTCCCCCCTGGAGCTGAACGACCTGGTGCTGGTGGGCGGGTCCAGCCACATGCCCGCCGTGCGGCGCTACATCGCCCGCTTCCTGCGCCGGGAGCCGGTGAAGGACAGCCGCCCGGACACCTCCATCGCCCTGGGGGCCGCCATCTGCGCCGGGATGAAGGCCCGGGCGGCGGACCTGCGGGAGCTGGTCCTCACGGACGTGTGCCCCTTCTCCCTGGGGGTGGCCCGGTACAACGAGAGCGAGCCCAGCCGGGACCTGATGAGCCCCATCATTGAGCGGAACAGCGTTCTGCCCAGCAGCAAGATGGGGGTGTACTACACCGTCCGGGACAACCAGGACAAGGTGGACATCCGCATCTACCAGGGGGAACACCGCTACTGCGAGGACAACACCCTCCTGGGCCAGCTGGTGGTCCCCGTGCCCCCGGCCCCCAAGGGCCGCCAGTCCATCCGGATCCGCTTCACCTATGACATCAACGGCCTGCTGGAGGTGGAGGTGGTCAACGAGACGGGCCACGCCGAGCACCTGGTGCTCCAGAACAAGGACATGAGCCCCCAGGAGGTGGAGCGGCGGCTGAAGGAGCTGGCCCGCCTGAAGCTCCACCCCCGGGAGCAGGAGGAGAACCGGGCCATGGTAGCCCGGGGAGAGCGGCTCTACGCCGTCACCGTGGGCCCCCTCCGGGAGCAGGTGGCGGAGCTGCTGGACTGGTATCAAAAGGTCCTCTCCGGCCAGGAGGCCATGAAGATCGCCAAGGCCACCAAGCGCCTGGACCGCTTCTTCGACCAGGTGGAGGCCTACCTGGGGGACGCGGCCCTGCCCCCGCCGGAGCCCCTGGGCGGCGAGGAGGATGAGGAGCTGTGAGCTGGCCCTGGAACGAGCTGGGCCTCCTGGGCCCGGCGGAGCTGCCGGAGATTCGCCGGGCCTATGCCCAGCGCCTGAAAACCACCCACCCGGAGGAGGACCCGAAGGGCTTCCAGCGCCTCCACGCGGCCTATCAGGAGGCCAGCCGCCAAGCCCGTCAGGCGGCCCGGCAGGCCCGGGAGGAGCCCCGCCCCGCTCCGGAAAAGCCGCCCCGGGCGTCCCGCGAGGAGCGGGGCGGCGAAGAGGCGGAGTACGACTATGACGAGCTCCTGAAAGGCCGGGAGGCCCCCAAGAAGTCCGAAGCCCGGGAACCGGAATACGACTATGATGAGCTCCTAAAGGGCCAGGAGGCCCCCAAGCGGCCCCCCGAAAAGAAAGAGCCCCGGGAACCCGAGTACGACTATGATGAGCTCCTAAAGGGCCAGGAGGCCCCCAAGCGGTCCCCCGAGAAGACGGAGTCCCAGGAACCCGAATACGATTACGACGAACTCCTGGAAGAGGAGGACCCCGCCGAGGAGACGGAAGAAGAGCCCTCCCCCGAGTGGGACTATGAGCGCCTCTTCGCCGAGGGAGAGGCGGAGGCCCAGACCGCCCGCCGCCGGAAGCTGGAGGAGCTGCGCCAAAAGAACCGGGCCCGGTACGACGAGCGGGAGCGGGAGCAGCGCCGCCGGGCGGCGGACGAGGAGGAGTCCTGGCAGGCGGTGATGGCGGCCTCCCACGCCCTGGAGCTGCTGTACAGCGCCGAGGCCCCCCTGTCCCAGTGGAAGCGCTTTTTGAACGACCCGGTGTTCTGGAACGTCCGGGCCAACCTGGACTTCGTCTTCGCCCTGGAGGACTTCCTGGAGCAGCACCCGGACCTCTCCCGGGAGATCCGGAAGGCCCTCTTCACGGCCTACGGCTTCGAGAAGGGCCCCGGGGCCCCGGTGTACCGGCGGCTGTACCGTCTCCTGGGCGTGGGCCGGAGGGACCGGCAGCGGATGCGGAAGGCCAGGAGCACCTGGCGGAACGCCTGGCGGAGCTATCCCCCCTGGCGGAAAGCCGTCATCGTGGTCTGCTTCACCATCCTGGCGGTGTTCTTTGCCATCGGCTGGACCGTCAACCTGCGGACGGCCTACCAGGACCACGTCCAGCGCCGGGAGAGCCGGAACTGGGAGGCCCGCTCCCTGGAGTGGCTGGAGGAGGACTATGGGGAGCCCTTTGTCCACCCCCTGGGGAACCAGCCCACCATCTTCGCCCCGGAGGCGGAGCCCACCCTGTACTTCTGGGCCCTGCCCGACGGGGAGCGCTCCGAGACCCATCCGGGCTATACGACAGACTACCCCCACGTCCGGGTGATGCATGCCATGAAGGACTTCGCCAAGGCCCGGAACCTGGGGCTGGACCTCCGGGGGGCGGAGGGCCCCTTCGCGGGGAACATCGGCGACGCGCCGGGGGCCTATCTCTTCGACCTGCCCCTCCAGGGGGCGGAGGACACCGTGGCCGCCCTGGGGGCCCTGGCGGAGGAGCTGGCGGCCCAGGACTGGCACCGCCTCCCGGCCTCCGGCGGACGGGAGGAGCCGGTGGAGTATCAAATTCTCCTCTGCCACCGGGACCTGGCCTTTTACAGCACCGATCCCGACGAGCGCTTCGACGCAGAGGAGGCCCTGTCCCTCTATGCCCAGGCGGGCCCGGCCTTCTGCCGCTATATCCTGACCCACAGCGGCCTGTCGGACGGGCACCTGGGGGCGGAGTCCTACGTCCTCCTGGACGAGGGAACCGTGGAGATCAGCGGCAACGAGCTCTTCCGGGTGGTGGGCGTGGACAAACAGACCGCCGAAGCCCAGGCCCAATACCTGATGGCGGCGGGGGGCAGCATGCTCTTCTGCCTCCCCGGGGACGGCCTGGAGTCGGTGAGCCACATCACGGACCTCTACCGGGGCCTCTCCACCCACATGGAGGTGGAGGGCGTGGGGCTGGTCATGGTCTGGGACCAGGTGAGTTATGGATAGAAGAAAGCCGGCGGGCCATAAGGCCCGCCGGCCTTTTTTATGTCACGGTGCGCAGAGGGGGGTGCCTCATCCGCGGGTTTCATCCTGTAGGGGCGGACCTATGTGTCCGCCCTTCTATAGGAAGCACCCAGGCTCCGGAAGAAGGGCGAACACGCAGGCCCAACCTTCTACAGGAGGTGCCCAGGTCCCGGAAGAAGGGCGGACACGCAGGTCCGCCCCTACACCACAAAGCCCCCATCCGCCGTCAGCACCTGCCCCGTAAGGAAGGAGGCCCGCTCCGAGGCCAGGAAGGCCACAGCCTCCGCAATGTCCTCCGGCGTACCCAGGCGGCCCAGGGGGGTCTCCTCCACCAGCATGGCCCGGGTCTCCGGGCCTAGGGCGCGGACCATGTCCGTCTCGATGCACCCCGGGGCCACGCAGTTCACCCGGATGCCCGAGGGAGCCAGCTCCAGGGCCAGGGAGCGGGTCAGGCCCACCAGGGCCGCCTTGGTGCAGGCATAGGCCACCTCGCAGCTTGCCCCCCGGAGGCCCCAGATGGAGGAGATGTTGACGATGCAGCCCCGCTTCTCCTCCAGCATGTGGGGGAGCACCGCCTGGGCGGCGTTCCGGGCGCCGGTGAGGTTCACGGCCAGGAGCCGGTCCCAGAGGGCGTCGTCCACGTCCTGGAAGAGCCCCTGGTGGGAGACGCCCGCGTTGTTTACCAGCAGCTCCACGGGGCCCAGGGCCTGGGAGGCATCGCGGACCATGGCCTCCACCGCCTCCCGGTCCGCCACGTCGGCCTGAATAGCCAGGGCCGCCCGGCCCTCCGCCCGGAGGGAGGCGGCTAAGTCCTCGGCGGCCTCCCTGTGCTCCAGATAGTTGACGCACACCGGCCAGCCCTCCCGGGCCAGGGCCGCGGCGATGGCCTGGCCGATTCCCCGGGACGCGCCTGTGACCAGGGCGGATGCCCGCATATGGCTCCAGCTCCTTTCCGCGGGGCCTGCCGGCGGCCCCCTTACTTTTTCAGCGGCATGGTGAAGATGAACCGGGTGCCCCCCGGGCCGCTCTCCGCCCGGATGCTTCCCCGGTGCTCCTGGGCGATGACGGCGGCGATGCTCAGCCCCAGGCCGAAGCCGGACTGCTCCCCCCGGGAGGCGTCCGCCCGGTAGAA
>CAMXNV010000126.1 GCA_947245315.1 uncultured Oscillibacter sp.
GGACATGCCCCAAGGGGGCCTGTGCATACCACCGGCACGGCCGGTGGTTATGATTGCCGGAGATCAAGCCAACAGGGAAGTCAGGCTTTTTTCGCCTTGTACTCCTCGCCCCAGCTTTGCAGCGCGTCGAGAATGGGCCGCAGGCTGTATCCCAGGTCCGTCAGCGTATACTCCACCCTGGGCGGCACCTCCGGGTAAACCGTCCGCGTCAGCAGGCCGCTGTCCTCCATCTGCCGGAGCTGGGCGGTCAGCACCTTCTGGCTGACGGTCCCGAGGGAGCGCCGCAGTTCCCCGAAGCGCTTTGTCCCGGGCAGCAGGTCCCGGATAATCAGCACCTTCCACTTGTCGCTGATTAGGGTCAGCGTCGTCTCCACCGGGCAGGCGGGCAGAGTCTTTGTGTCCATCCTGGTTTCCTCCTGTCT
Source organism: uncultured Oscillibacter sp. (assembly GCA_947245315.1). Classification (GTDB taxonomy): domain Bacteria; phylum Bacillota; class Clostridia; order Oscillospirales; family Oscillospiraceae; genus Oscillibacter. Next base: position 423 of record CAMXNV010000126.1, read on the forward strand.
GTTGGTTTCTAAAAGGCTGTACAGTCCTATTTTACAGTATTTCCCCCAAGGAGGTCAAGGCGCGGAGAAAAAATTTTTTGCCCCCAGGAACGCCGGAACCCCTTGGAACCACACAAGAGTTTCCTCCCGGTAACCGCCCAATGGTTACCTTTTGGTGTCTATGCCACAATATTGTGCGTACTTCACAGCCCTCCAAAGCTCTGCTATGATGAGAAGCGTCAAGGGGAGAACACCCCGCACAGCACAATATTTGGAGGTATTTACCATGAACAAGCACGATTTCACAACCATTCGCCTGCGCCAAGGCGAGATGCACGTCTACGACTTCGGCGGCGTGAAGCTCCACGCCTACCAGACCGGCGACCCGCTGGCGGACGAGGTCTTCCTCTTGGAAAAGGCCGGGCGCTTCGTGGTCCTGGAGTCCCCCTGCTTTGTGGACAGCATCGTCGCCTTGAACACCTATCTGGAGGGCAAAGACGTGGTCGGGGTACTGGTGTCCTACCACGGAGCCGGGGCCTCCTTCCTGCCGGAGGCGCCTAAGTTTGCCACGGCCAACGCTGTGGACTACTCCAAAAACGGCGGGGGAAAGGCCCTGATCGGGCAGTTTGCCGCGGCCTTCGGCAGCGCCTTCGACAGCGGCGTCCACGCCGTGGACCACCTGCTGGAGGAGGGGCCGGTGACCATCGGCGGGCTGGAGTTCCGCATCCACCGGACCGCCGAGGCCTTCGATGTGGAAATCCCCGAGATCAACGCGGTCTACACCCACATGCTAGGCCACGACTGCCACTCCATCGTGGCCGGAGCGGGACACGCGGACGGCATGATCGCGCAGCTGCGGGACTACCAGAAAAAGGGCTATGACCTGATTCTCACCTCCCATTACACCCCCGAGGACCTGAAAGACGTCCAGATGAAAATCGACTACCTGGAGCGGCTGAAGGAGATCGCGGCCTCCTGTGAGGACGGTGGCTCGTTCAAGGAGGCCGTCAAGAGACAGTACCCGGCCTACAGCGGCGAGAACTATCTGGATATGACCGCCGGGCTGTTCTTCGCCTGAGAAGAGGGTGCCCAGGAGGCCGGGAACGTCTGCCATAGAACCCCGCTCACAGTTCGGACCAGTCAGGAGGCAAGCACATGACTCACGAGGAACAACGCCGCTATCTCATCCGGGCGCTGCTGGCGGAGGACGCCGGGTATCAGGGGATCGCCGTCCCGGAGGACGCCCAGGGGCAGCGGGACCTGCTCCGGGCGCTGATGAACCTGCGCCCGCCCAGGCCGGTCACCCAGGAGTTCCTGGCCGTGCAGGACGCGTACTTGTCCGCCCGGCGGGAGCGGGCGGGGGTGGTGGACGCCCTCGCCCTCCCGGTCCTCCGCAGGGACCGGCGGCTGGCCCTGTGGCAGGGGGACATCACCACCCTGCGGGCGGACGCCATTGTCAACGCGGCCAACAGCGGGCTGCGGGGCTGCTTCCGGCCCCTCCACGCCTGTATCGACAACCAGATTCACACTCAGAGCGGCGTCCAGCTCCGGCTCTGCTGCGACGAGCTGATGAACCGGCAGGGCCATGATGAGCCCGCCGGGCGGGCAAAGCTCACCCCGGCCTTCAACCTGCCCTGCCGGTACGTCCTCCACACGGTGGGCCCCGCCGTCCAGGGCCGGGTGACCCGGCGGGACCGGGCGCTGCTGGCCTCCTGCTATCGCTCCTGTTTGGAGCTGGCGGCGGCGCACGGCCTGGAGAGCGTGGCGTTCTGCTGCATCTCCACCGGCGTGTTTCACTTCCCCAACCGGGAGGCCGCCGAAATCGCGGTGAAGACCGTGACCGGCTTCCTGGAAACTCCATCTTCGATTCAAAGGGTGATCTTCAATGTATTTCAGGACGCGGACAGGCAGCTCTACCGGGCGCTCCTCGGACCGGACGAGGGAGCTGAGGAAGCTCCTTGAGGAGGCGGACGCCGTGCTGATCGGCGCGGGGGCCGGGCTGTCCGCCTCGGCGGGGCTGACCTACTCCGGGGGCGGTTCGAGAGGACCTTTGGGGACTTCCAGCGGAAGTACGGCATCCGGGACATGTACTCGGGGGGCTTCTACCCCTTCGAGACGCCGGAGGAGCATTGGGCGTGGTGGAGCCGCCACATCATGGTGAACCGCTACCAGCGGGCCCCCGGGCCGGTCTACGAGGACCTGCGGAGGCTGGTGGAGGGCAGGGAATACTTTGTCCTGACCACCAACGTGGACCACCAGTTTCAGCTGGCGGGCTTTGACAAGGCGCGGCTGTTCTACACCCAGGGGGACTACGGCCTGTGGCAGTGCTCCCGGCCCTGCCACCAGGGGACCTATGACAACGAGACCACGGTGCGCCGGATGTGGGCGGAGCAGCGGGACATGCGGGTGTCCACAGAGCTGCTCCCCCGCTGTCCCCGGTGCGGCGCGCCTATGACGATGAACCTCCGCTCGGACGATACCTTTGTGCAGGACGCGGGCTGGTACCGGGCGCGGGAGCGCTATCAGGACTTCCTGGCGCGGCAGGAGGGCCGGGCCGTCCTGTACCTGGAGCTGGGAGTGGGGCTGAACACGCCGGGGATCATCAAGTACAACTTCTGGGAGCAGGTCCTCCGGAATCCCAGGGCGCGCTACGTCTGCGTCAACCAGGGGCAGGCCTATGCCCCCCGGGAGCTTGGGGAGCGGAGCCTTTGCCTGGACGGGGACATAGGAGCCGTATTGAGGGAATTCGTATAGCCGACAGGCCGCCTTTTCCAAGGGAAAAGGGCGGCCTGTCCAAGTTTCAGAGCGTTTTCCAATGAGGAAGCGGCACCCCGCCGGGCGCAATCCTATCGGTGCCGCCTCCGGTACTCCAAGGGGCTGACGCCCTCCACCCGGCGGAAGCACTGAGAAAAATAGCTCAAAGAGGAGAAGCCCAAAATCTGGGCGATGAGGGAGAGGGTGTGGTCCGTCTCCCGGAGGAGGAAACAGCTCTCCTCAATGCGGCGGGAGATCAGGTAGTTGATGGGGGAGACCCCGAACTCCCGGCGGAAGGCGTGGGAGAGGTAATACTTGTTCAGGTGCGCCAGCTGGGCCAGCTGGTCCAGGCTCAGGTTCTCCTTGAAGTGGTTGTCGATGTAGCGCCGGACCAGGACGCACTCCCGGCTGGACCGGCCTCCGGAGGACTCGCCGGAGAGGGCGGCGTCCTGCTGGCGGTTCAGCCGGATCAACACCACCTCCAAAAGGCTCCGGCAGACCCGTTCATAGCCCGGCAGGGCGGCCTCCGCCTCCTGGAGCATCAGGCGGAGGCAGTCCATCAGCTCCTCCCAGCCGGTGTGGAGGTGGAGCAGGGCGTAGCCCTCGGCCCCGGTCAGGGTTTCCAGGCCCTCCACCCCCAGGACGGCGTACTCCAAGGGGCTGTCCAGCTGGCTGACCTCCGTGTGGGGCACATTGGCGTTGACAATCACCGCGTCGTGGATGGCCACGGGGAACTCCTCCTGACGGGTGCGGAAGCGACCGTGGCCCCCGGTGATGAAGAACAGCTCGGCACAGCCGTGGGTATGGGGGCTGGAGTTCCACTCGCTGCTGTACTGGGCCCGGGAGACGTAGGCCAGCCGGGGCGTTCCGCCGGGGCCGGCGGCCTCCCGCTGAAAGGCGTATTGGCGCTGGCTCACGGATATTCCCCCTCCCGGACGCAATTTTTTGAAAATTGGCAGCGTGCCGTCCTGTCCTTTATTATAGCGTCTCCGCCCCGGAAGCGCAACTTCCTATAAAATATTTTTGCAATTCCCCATGAATTTTGTCGGGAAAGAAAACAGCCGGAAAGGAGAAAGATCAAAATTATAGATTTTGCCCAAAAACCGGGAGGCTATCCCCCGAAAATTGAGATAAAATGCGAAGAGAGCAAGATATCTAAAAAGTTCCGCAAGATCGAGATTGCTTTACCAGCGGGGGAGCCGGTATACTAAATTCTGTAAGGCCAAAGACCGGCCTTTGGAAGCCCCTATATTATAAGGAGGTAGACTTATGAAGAAGTTTTTCAGTCTCTTGCTGGCTCTGGCGCTGGTGCTGTCCCTGGCCGCCTGCGGCGGCGGGAACGGCGGATCCGACGCCGGGACCACCCCGCCCCCCGCCAGCTCCGGCAGCGGCGACACCCAGACCCCGCCCCCGGCGGCTGAGGACGTGACCATCACCGTGGCCGCCCTGGCCTCCGGCTATGAGGAGTCCTATCCCGGCATGTGGCAGGAGGTCTGCGACGCCTTCACCGCCGAGACCGGCATCCAGGTCAACCTGATCTGCGACAAGAACCTGGAGGACGTCATCGGTCCGTCCATGCAGGGCGGCGAGTTCCCCGACGTGATCCACCTGGCCACGGGCCGCGAGAAGGGCCTGACGGAGCAGTTCATCAAGGACCGGAACATCGCCGAGCTGACGGACGTGCTGTCCATGACCATCCCCGGGGAGAGCGTCAAGGTCTCCGACAAGATCGTGGGCGGCTTCACTGAGACCTCCGTGACCAACCCCTACGGAGACGGCGTGACCTATCTCGCCCCCATGTTCTACTCCCCCTGCGGCCTGTTCTACAATGCGGGCCTCTTCGAGGAGAAGGGCTGGGACGTGCCCACCACCTGGGACGAGATGTGGGAGCTGGGGGACAAGGCCCACGCCGAGGACCCTAACCTGTACCTCTTCACCTATCCCACCACCGGCTACTTCGATACCTTCATCCCCAGCCTGCTGTACTCCGCGGGCGGCGTGGACTTCTACAACAAGGCCCTGCGCTATGACGAGGGCATCTGGGACACCCCCGAGGCCCAGCAGTTCTTCGACATCACCGCCAAGCTGGCCTCCTACACCAACCCCATCACCCCCGCCCAGGCCAACGACCAGGACTTCACCCAGAATCAGCAGCTGATCCTGGACAACAAGGCCCTGTTCATGCCCAACGGCACCTGGGTCGTCGCCGAGATGGCCGAGGCTCCCCGGGCCGACGGCTTCAAGTGGGGCATGACGCCTCTGCCCGCGGCCGGTACCGGCGCCCGCGTCAGCTATTGCTGGCTGGAGCAGGCCTGGATTCCCGCCGCCGCCCCCAACCTGGACGCGGCGAAGCAGTTCGTGGCCTTCCTGTACTCCGACGCGGCCTGCGCCATCTTTGCCAAGGGCAGCGCGGTGCAGCCCGTCCCCGGGATCACCGACAACTTTGAGGGCGACAACAAGATGTTCTACTCCATCTATGACAACGGAGCGGAAGCGGCCATGGGCGGCTTCGCGGCCTACGGCTCCGTGCCCGGCCTGGGCACCGTCCGGGAGGAGTTCCAGGACCCGTTCAACGGCCTGGTCAACGGCTCCGTCTCCAAGGAGGACTGGATCGCCGGCGTCAAGGAGGCCAGCGACCAGATGCGGGCCAACCTCATCGGATAAGCGCCTCTTTCAAAACCGTATCGTCCGTAAACCGGCGGCGGGCAGGAAGCTGCCCGCCGCCGATTCAAAATTCCGCCCCAGCGACTGTGACCTGAAAGGAGTGATTCCATGCGCGGCAGCAAGAGCCGGGGGCGCTTCCTCGCCCTGTGCGTCGCCCCGGCGGTGATCCTCTACTTCGTCTTCATGATCCTGCCCACCCTGAACGTGTTCCGCATGTCCCTCTTCGAGCGGGGGGCCTATTCTCCCACGGAGACCTTTGTCGGCCTGTCCAACTTCCAGGTGCTGATGAAGGACGCGAAATTCATCACGGCCATGCAGAACACGATCCTGCTGATCGTGACGGTGACCATCATCACCTTTTTCTTCGCCATCGTTTTCGCGGCGATTCTGACCCGGGAGAAGATCAAAGGGCAGAACTTCTTCCGCATCGTGTTCTACATCCCCAACATCCTCTCCGTGGTGGTCATCGCGGGCATCTTCTCCGCCATCTACAAGCCGGAGAACGGCATGCTGAACAGCATCCTCTCCCTGCTGTCCGGCCATGATGTGATGATCCTCTGGAAGGTCCAGCCCATGGTCATCGTCAGCATCATCATCGCCATGGTCTGGCAGGCCATCGGCTACTACATGGTGATGTATATG
>CAMXNV010000127.1 GCA_947245315.1 uncultured Oscillibacter sp.
CAGATGGTGGCCAACCTGGTCCGGGGGAAGCACTTCTTCACCCTGACCCAGCTCTACCGTTTGAAGAACCGTATTTAAGGGGAACAACATGACTCTTCTGAAAGAAAGCTATCTCTGCCACCTCCTGGCCCTGGTCCTGGCCGCCTACGAGGACAGCGGGCTCCACCGCCTGGCCGTCCGGCTGGGAGCCTGGTGCAACCGGCAGATTGATGAGAGTGCCATCCTCCGGCCCCTGTGCCGGGAGGGGGCCGTGGCCCGCTCCTGGCCGGACAGCCTGTGCTGCAAGCTGCTGAGCTGGCTGGTGAACCTGCCGGGCCGTCTTCTCCGGCGCTTCTACCTCCTCTTGGAGGGCACCTTCGAAACCAGCTTCTTCTCCCAGCTTGCCTTCCGCCTGGGGGACGAGACCGCCGTGGCCGAGGGCTGGCTGATCCTCCTCCTGTGGATCATCCCCTACGAGTCCTGGAACAACGCATACACCCTCATGGCCTTCCTGGTCCTGCTGCTCCTGCTCCACGCCGGGGCCATGGGCCGGGGGGACCGGCGGCTGGACGTGGAGGGCATCGGCTTCTTCCCCGCCCTCTTCTTCGGCGCGGTGGTCCTAGGGGTGGTCTTCTCCCTGACCCGGAACGCCTCCGTCCGCTTCCTCATCTATCACGTCTCCGCCGCCCTCTGCGTAGTGGTGACAGTCAGCGCCCTGCGCTCCGTAGAGGAGCTGAAGCGCCTGGCGGCGGGGGCCTCTGGCTGCGTGGCCCTGTCCTCCCTGTACGCCATCCTCCAGCGCCTCTCCGGCCTGGAGGTCAACGAGTCCTACGTGGACATGGACCTGAACGCCGACATGCCCAGCCGGGTCATGTCCTTCTTCGACAACCCCAACACCTTTGCCGAGGTCCTGCTGCTCCTCCTGCCTCTGACCCTGGCGCTGATCCTCTGCTCCAGGCATCTCTTCTCCAAGCTCCTGGCCTCCGGGGCCTTCCTCCTGGGGGGCGTGGCCATGGGCATGACCTACTGCCGCGCCGCCTGGATTGGCTTCGCCTGCGCCATGGTGGTGCTGATCTTCCTGTGGAAGCCCAAGCTCATGCCCGTCTTTCTGGTCCTGTGCCTCCTGGCGGTGCCCTTCCTGCCCGCCAGCATCTTGCATCGCATCCTGACCATCTTCGACAGGTCCGACTCCTCCACCAACAGCCGCTTCCCCCTCTTCAAGGCGGGTCTGGAGGTCATCACCCGTCGCCCCCTCTCCGGCGCGGGCCTGGGCACCGCCGCCGTCCAGCGCTACGTGAAACTTCTGAACTTCTACCACGCCCGGACCCCCTTTGTCCACTCCCATAACATCTACCTCCAGGTCTGGGCGGAGCTGGGCGTCCTGGGCTTCGTGGGCTTCGTGGGCTCCCTCCTGTGGGGCGTGAAGCGGGCGGCCCACGCCGTCCGGCACTGCGCCAACGGAGCCGCCAGGACCATCACCGCCGCCGCCTGCGCCGCCCTGTGCGGCAGCCTGGTCTGCGGCCTGGCGGACTACCTGTGGAACTACCCCCGGGTGATGTGCATCTTCTGGTTTGTCTTCGCCGTGGCCCTGGGCGGCGCCAAACTCTGCGCCGAGAGTCCCCGGGACCCGTCCTAAAAAACATCGCCCAGGAGGCCCTTATGAACCTAGACCCCCTCTTTCTTGAAAAGCTGCAATCCCTCCCCTGGTTCTCCAAATGCGGAACCCCGCCGCCCTTCCCCTGGGCCGTCCCCACCACCGCGAAGGGAGCGCTGAAAGCCATCCGTTCCCTCAAATGGGAAAACAAAGTCCTGAGCATCAGCGGCGACGTTTCGGAGCAGCTAAGCCTCCGTTCCACTCAGGGCGCCGGGCGCGAGTACCAGGCGTGGAACGCCCTCGTCCTGGACTTCAAAACCCGCTGCATCCCCGCACTCAAGGAGCAGTGGGAAACCGCACTGGCTCCCATTGCCCTGAACACGGCGGAGGTCCTAAACGACGTCTCCTTCAACGTCCTCTCCCTGGCCGTAATAGACGCTTACAAGGCCATCGTACCCACGCCCCCCTTTTTCCTTCACCTGCTGGAGGTCTACGCCGCGGGCCATCTCCCCTGCGGCTGGAAGGGCCCCGCAAACACAGGAACCCTAATCGTTTATTAAAAAAGCCAAGGCCCCGAAGAGCAGCACTCTCCGGGGCCTTCATCTATAACTCCTAACTCCTACTTCCTAACTCCTAACTCTCCCCTCAGCTCTTGCTGGGCAGCACCGACGCAATCGACCCGGCAAAGGCGCTCAGCGGCATCGTCTGGAGCACCACATGCCCCGGCCCGGTGACCACGGTGTTGAACATCCCCTCCCCGCCGAAGAGGACATTTTTCACTCCCTTGACGGACTGGATATCGATGGAACAGGTGTCGTCCATCATGGCCAGGTTCCCGGTATCCACGATCAGCCGCTGGCCCGGGGCCAGGTCATACTCCACGGCGGAGCCGTCAATCTCCAGGAAGGCCATCCCCCGGCCGCTGAGCTTCTGCATGATGAAGCCCTCGCCGCCGAAGAAGCCCGCGCCCAGCTTCTTCTGGAAGAACACGGACAGCTCCACCCCCTTCTCCGAGGCCAGGAAGGCGGACTTCTGGCACACGACGGACTTCCCCGGCCCGATCTCCACGGCCCGGATGGACCCGGGGAAGCTGGCGGCGAAGGCGATCATGCCCGGCCCTCCCTGGGCGGTGTAGAGATTCTGGAACATGGATTCCCCGGAGAACATCCGCCCGAAAGCCTTCCCCAGGCTGCCCCCGGCGGAGGTCTGCATCTCCATGTTGGGGCTCATCCAAACCATGGAGCCCTTTTCCGTAATCATAGTCTCCCCGGCGCTCACGTCGCAGATGACGACGGGCATGGGCTCTCCCTTGATCTCGTAGTTCATAGCGCGCTCTCTCCTTTATTTCATTACTTCCCCGCTGGGTTTATTGGGCTTATCGGATTCAATATAACAAATCCCAACCCTCCCCGCAAGGCCATCCGGAAAACAGGGCACCTTTTGCCCGGTTCCCGCGCATAAAGCGCCCCCGGGCGGAAAAACTATAGCAATCCTCAAAAATCAGGAGGCACGCTATGAACAACAAACGAATCGGCCGGCGGACCGTCGCCCTGGAGCATCCCCCCTCCGTCATCTCCTACGCCAACATCGGCGGCAAGCTGGAGGGGGAGGGCCCCCTGCGGGAGCACTTCGACGAGCTGGAGCAAGACTCCTTCTTCGGCGAGAAGACCTGGGAGAAGGCGGAGTCCATGATGCAGAAGCGGGTCCTCCAGCGGGCCCTGGACCAGATCAAGCTGAAGCCCGGTGACCTGGACTATATCTTCGCCGGGGACCTGCTGAACCAGTGCATCGGGTCCTCCTTCGGTCTCCGGGAGTTCGGCGTGCCCTTCTACGGGCTCTACGGGGCCTGCTCCACCATGGGAGAATCCCTGTCTCTTGCGGCCATGGCCATTGACGGGGGCTTCGCGGAGAAAGCCGCCGCCATGACCTCCTCCCACTTCTGCACGGCGGAACGGCAGTACCGGATGCCCGTGCCCTACGGCAACCAGAGGACGCCCACGGCCCAATGGACGGCCACCGCCGCCGGGTGCACCATCCTGGCCTCCCAGGGAGAAGGGCCCTATATCACCCATGTCACCTGCGGAAAAATCGTGGACAAGGGAATCGCGGACCCCAACAACATGGGGGCCGCCATGGCCCCGGCGGCCTACGACACCCTGTCCGCCTTCTTCCAGGACACGGGGACCAAGCCCCAGGACTACGACCTGGTGGTCACGGGAGACCTGGGGGAGCTGGGCCACGCCATCGTCCGGGATTTCTTCTCCAAGGACGGCATCGACCTGGATGATCGTTTCCAGGACTGCGGCCTCCTCCTCTACGACCGGGAGCGGCAGGACATGCACGCCGGGGGCTCCGGCTGCGGCTGCTCCGCCTCGGTGCTGAACGGCTACCTCCTCTCCGGCCTCCGGCAGGGGAAGTGGAAAAAAATTGTCTTCGCCCCCACCGGGGCCCTGCTGTCCCCCACCTCCAGCTTTCAGGGGGAGTCCATCCCCTCCATCTGCCACGTCCTCTGCATCTCCACAGAAAAATAAGAACCTGTATTCATAACCGGGGGATGCTGGCTGAGCGAGGGATTTTGCCTTCAATCGAGGCAAATTTTCTCCGCGGGCCGTCGCCCGGGGTGAGAATTTAACGAAGAGTGAACGCAAAAGACCCGCTCAGACGGCGTCTCACGGTTGTGAATACAGGTTCTAATTCACCACCAGCTCCGGATGCCATCCGTCGTCACCGTCAGCGAGACGGTTTTCAAGACCTCCCCCGCTCCGTCGTAAAGCGTCACGGTGCAGGGGAGTTCTTCGTCCAGCATCCGGTAGACCCCCGGGTCCGCGTCCTCCGCGGGCTCCCGGTACCAGAGTTCCACCAGCTCCTCCAGATTCAAATCCCTGTCATCATAGTCCCCGCCCTCCCAGGCCTCCCAATAGGCCTGGGAGCGCTCTGCCTGATAGGGAAAGGCGAACACGTCCTCCGCCAGCCGCTCCCCCGTCAGGGTGAACGCCCGGCTCATGGCCGTCCCATCGGGCTCCGGCCCCTTCTCCACCCGGACCACGGCAGTGGCGGAAACGGCGTTTTCAAAGGCCCCCGCCGCGTAGATTTTCCCGCCCCGAGCGACGCAGACGGCCCCCTCCCCGAAGACGGGCTGGAACCAGGATCGGTCTCTCTGGCTGCCCAGCAGGCCGTCCTCATAGCGGAAGAAGCCATAGGTCTCCCCGCTCCGGGCGGCCACCATGGTATAGCGCGCGTAGCGGTTGGCGGCATAGTGCCGCCAGTCCCGCTGGACATACAGGGGCTCCGGCTCCTCCAGCAGGTAGTCGTGCCCAATCCGGAGGCACATGCCCCTCACCGTATAGGGCGGGAAGCCCTGGGAGGCGTAGACCAGCAGAGCCAGCACCAGGGCCAGGAGGAAATTCCGGACGGTTTTCCGTCCCCGGTTCCAGTGCCTCATGCCGCTCCCTCCCATTCCGCCGCCAGGACGATGCCGGCCCGGGGCGCCGTCACCTCCACCCGCCGGGGCGGCCTGTCCAAAACCAGAACAAACTCCTCCCTGTATCGGGTCCACCCCCGCTGCCCAGGGCCTCCGTAGAGCCAATACCCGCTGTCCAGCAGAACGTCGTCCTCCCCCGCGTACCTTCCCCAGGAGAGGGTCTGCCCGTCGGCCAGGATTTCCAGCCCGTTGTACAGCCCCTCCAGGTTGCTGTGGAACACGTCCCGGGTCTCCACCCAGAGGGTCAGGGGCACCTGGACCCGGGTCTCGCCGGGGCGCGGGGTCTTCCCGTAGTCCTCCTGGTAGCCCGAGGGCGCTCCCGGGATCAGCCAGAGGTCCAGGTAGTCCGTGGCGGCGTGGCTCGCTCCCACGGCGGGGGCGGACCAGGTGAGCTGATCCCAGGTGCTCTTCGCCAGCCTCCGGGTGTAGGCGTCCCAGTCCCACACCTTCCAGGCCAGCAACAGCGCCAGGACCAGGGCCAGCACCCGGCTGGCCTCCCAGAGCCAGCCCAGCCAGGGCTTATGCACCCTGTCCAGGGCCCAGCCCACCTCCTGGGCGTTCCCCATGGCCTCCAGGGCCCGTTCCTCCGCCGTCTCCTGGGTCCGGCCCAGGCGGACCAGGTCCTTCACGTGGTCCTCGTAGTGGGTGCGGAGCTCCGCCTCAATGCTCCTCCGGTCCGGGCGGAAGCGGACCTCTTGGCACACGGCGTTCACCCACATTTGAAAGCTGCTTCTCATGTTGCCTCTCCCCTCACGCCGGGGCGGCGCTGTTGACCACCGCGTCCACCAGCTTCCGGAAGGTCACCCACTCCTCCTTCCGGGCGTCCAGGGCCCTCCGGCCCTTCCGGGTGATGCGATAGTACTTCCGCGTCCGGCCCTCCTCGGACTTCTTCTCCCGGACGCTGACCAGCCCTTCCGCCTCCAGGCCGTGGAGGATGGGGTACAGGGTTCCCTCCTTCAGGTCAAAGGCGTGATTGGACCTCCTGGCCAGCTCGGTAATCATCTGGTAGCCGTACATCTCCTCTCCCGAGAGCAGGGAGAGGATCAGCAGCGTGGTGCTGCCGCTCATCAGGCTCTTGTCGATTTTCATGCGCCGCCTCCTTCCGCAAAATACCTCGGCTATCTATGCTAAGTATACATAGATGGCCGAGGTTTGTCAAGTAGGGGCGATTATCAATCGCCCGTCCTCCAGGAAGGCTGGTATTTGAAGAGGACGGGTGGCTGATAGCCGCCCCTACAGGGTGTTCTATCGATAGACCACCCTGTAGGGAAGGGGCTCTGCGCCGCTCTTAGTGGCTTTGCCGCTTAGAGCGGCGGC
>CAMXNV010000128.1 GCA_947245315.1 uncultured Oscillibacter sp.
CCGTGGGCGTGGACGCCCGGGACGGCTATGTGGCCGTCAACGGCTGGAAGGAGCTTTCCCGGGAAAAGGGAGTGGACTTCTGCCGCCGCCTCCGGGACGCGGGGGTGCGGACCGTCATCTACACCGACATCAGCAGGGACGGCGCGGGCCAGGGGACCAACCTGGAGCTCTATGAGGAGCTGGCGGGGCTGGAGGGCCTGGACATCACCGCCTCCGGCGGCGTGAGCTCCCTGGAGGAGCTCCGGCGGCTGGAGCGCATGGGCGTCCGGGCCGCCATCCTGGGCAAGGCCCTGTACACCGGGCGGCTGGACCTCCGGACCGTTTTGCAGGAGGTGGGGACATGCTAGCCAAGCGGATCATCCCCTGCCTGGACGTGAAGGGCGGCCGGGTGGTGAAGGGGACCAACTTCCAGGGCCTCCGGGACCTGGCGGATCCGGTGGACATGGCCCGGTTCTACAACGACTCCGGGGCCGACGAGCTGGTGTTCTACGACATCACCGCCTCCGCCGAGGGGCGGAACCTGTTCACGGACATCCTCCGCCGGGTGGCCTCCCAGATTTTCATCCCCCTCACCGTGGGGGGCGGCATCCGGACGCTGGAGGACTTCGACCGGGTGCTGAAATGCGGCGCGGACAAGGTCAGCGTCAACTCCGGGGCCATCGCGGACCCCTCCCTTGTGGCCGCGGCGGCCAAGAAGTACGGGGACCAGTGCGTGGTCCTCAGCATGGACGTGAAGCGGGTGGAGGGGCGGTTCCGCCTCTTCGCCAAGGGGGGCCGGGAGGACACCGGCATCGACGCCATGGACTGGGCGGAGCGCTGTGTGGGGGACGGGGCCGGGGAGATCGTGCTGAACTCCATCGACACCGACGGCGTGAAAACGGGCTTCGACCTGGAGATGCTGGACGCCCTGGCGGCGCGGGTGAAGGTGCCCATCATCGCCAGCGGCGGGGCGGGGAACATGGAGCACTTTGCCCGGCTCTTCACCCACCCCGGCATCGACGCCGGACTGGCCGCCTCCATCTTCCACACCCGGCAGGTGGACATCCGGGAGCTGAAGCGCTTCCTCCGGGACCGGGGCGTGGAGATGCGGCTTTGAGCAGCTTTGCCGACAGGAACAGGGACATAGAAAGGAGTTTACGGAATGGATAGTGAGATTCGCTGGTGGTTCACAGGCTTTGAAGAGGGGCTGGCCGCCCTGCCGGAGGAGGAGCGGGGCACCCTCCTCCGGAGCTGCGCGGAGAATTGCCTCCAGATGGGAATGCTGGATTTCTACCGGGGCGTGAGCGAGAAGGTGGAGGGGGACATCGACGGCTTCTTCCGGGCCCTGGGGGAGATGGGGGGCCTGGAGACCCAGATCGTGCGGCCCGGGAAGGAGTTCTGGCTGATCTTCCACCAGTGCACCTGCTCCCTCCACACCCAGGGCTATATGAACACCTGCCTGCTGTGCGAATGCTCCCGGCAGAGCGTGCTGCACATTCTGCGGGAGCTGTGGCCGGACCGGCGCTTCGACGTGGACTCGGAGGAGACGATCCTGAACGGGGCCCCGGACTGCCGGTTCCACATTACCCAGCGGGAGGAGACCTGAGATGGAGCTGAAATTTGACGAGCGGGGCCTGATCCCCGCTATCGTGCAGGACCACTACACCAAGGAGGTCCTGACCCTGGCCTACATGAACGCCGAGAGCCTGGCCATCACCATTGCCGAGGGCCGGACCTGCTTCTGGAGCCGGAGCCGCCAGGAGCTCTGGCGGAAGGGTGAGACCAGCGGCAACCGCCAGCACGTGGTCTCCATCACCGCCGACTGCGACCGGGACGCCCTGGTGGTGGAGGTGGTGAAGGACGGCCCCGCCTGCCACACCGGGGCGGAGAGCTGCTTTTTCAACGGGCTCTATCTCTCCGAGGAGCTGAAGCAGTTCAGCTATGAGGGCCTCTACCGGCTCATCGCCGGGCGGAAGACCAGCCCCAAGGAGGGCAGCTACACCACCTACCTCTTCGAGAAGGGCCTGGACAAGGTTCTGAAAAAGGTGGGGGAGGAGTGCACGGAGGTCATCATCGCCGGACGGAAGGAGGACCGGGAGGAGACCGTCTACGAGATCGCCGACCTGTGCTATCACGTCATGGTGCTGATGGTCCAGATGGGCATCTCTGTGGAGGACGTCACCCGGGAGCTGGAGAAGCGCCACGTGGTGGACCACAAGGTGAAGCAGGAGCGGATGCAATGAGCGAGTTTTGCTCCGTCCACACCCACTCCACGATGTGCGACGGGAAGAGCACCCTGGAGGAGATGGCCCGGGCGGCCTACGAGGCCGGGGCCGTTTCCTTCGGGGCCTCGGGCCACAGCCACACCCCCATTCCCGAGGACGAGGGGGACGTGCTGCCCCGGGATATGACGGCCTACCGGGCGGAGGTCCTCCGCCTGCGGGAGGAGTTTACCGGGCGCATGGATGTGCTGCTGGGCGTCGAGCTGGACAACTGCGCCGACGTGACGGCGGAGGGCTTCGACTACTGGATCGGCAGCGCCCACCGCCTGCGGGGCCCCGGCGGGGCCCTCTACACCGTGGACTGGACCGAGGAGCTGCTGGCGGCCTGCCTGGAGGAAGCATTCCAGGGGGACGGCTGCGCCCTGGCGGAGCGCTATTACGCGGAGGTCCGCCGGATGGCGGCCATGAGGCCCACGATTCTGGGGCACATCGACCTGGTGACGAAGTTCAACGAGACGGGGCGCTTCTTCGACGAGGAGGCCCCCCGCTACCGGGCCGCCGCCCTGGAGGCCCTCCACGCCGCGGACCCCGGGGAGACCCTGCTGGAGATCAACACCGGGGCCATGTCCCGGGGCTACCGGAGGACGCCCTACCCGGCCCTGTTCCTCCTGCGGGAGTGGCGGGACATGGGGGGGAGGATTATCCTCACCGCCGACGCCCACAGCGCGGACGCCGTGGTCTACGGCTATGCCCAGGCGGCGGAGCTGGCCCGGGCGGCGGGTTATACCCGGTCCACCCTGCTGACCCGCTCCGGCCGGAGAGAGGCGGAGCTGTGACCCTGTTTCCGGATAGAGAATAAAAAACAAGGAAGCCGTCCTAGACGGCTTCCTTGTTTTCCATCGTTTTTACGGGGACCCCTCCTCACCGTCTTCCACCACGGTGAGGAGATGGTCCCTGTTGTGTTCATGCCCGAGGTATTGGGCCCCGCGCATCCCCGATGGGCGAGACAGGGTTTCCCCCGGCCCGCATCCGCTTCAAAGGGATACGCCTCAAGAGGCGTTCATGCGGGACAGCTCCTTCATGCATCTGGGACAGACGCTTTTGCCCTTGAAGAGCGTAATGTCTTTTGTTGCGTCGCAGAAAATACAGCTGGGCTTGTACTTCTTGAGAATAACGGACGAGCCTTCCACATAGATTTCCAATGCGTCGCGTTCGGCAATGTCCAGGGTGCGCCGCATTTCAATGGGAAGCACGATCCGGCCCAACTCATCCACCTTTCTTACGATTCCAGTTGATTTCACAGCTCTCCTCCTTTCCCTATGTCCGCGGTCTCTTCCAACAGGTGACGTAACCTTATCACACAACCCTTGAGTTTGTCAATTCTTTCCTAGGAAAATTTAAGAAGATGTTCATAATTTGGTGGAAACAGTAAAAAAAGGGAGGAATTTTATGGAAATTACTTGGGTCTGGACGGGCATGGTGACCCTTTCGCTGCTGTTTGGAGTGGTTTTCGGCCGTCTGGACGCGGTGGCCTCGGCGGCTTTGGAGGGGGCCCGGTCCGCCGTGGAGCTGGGAATTTCCATGGCGGGCGTCCTCTGCCTGTGGAGCGGCGTGATGGAAATGATGAACGCCTGCGGCATCTCGGCGGGGCTGGCCAGGTGCTTCCGGCCCCTGCTCCGGCGGCTGCTGCCCAACGCCAGCCGGGACGAGGAGACCCTGGCCGCCGTGTCCGCCAACGTCTCCGCCAACCTCCTGGGGCTGGGGAACGCCGCCACCCCCCTGGGCATCCGGGCCGCCCGGCGGATGGCCCGGGGCTGCGGCGGCACGGCCAGCGACGAGCTCTGTCTGCTGGTGGTGCTGAACACCGCGTCCATCCAGCTGATTCCCGCCACCATCGCCTCGGTCCGGTCCGCCGCGGGCTGCGGGACGCCCTTTGACATTCTGCCGGCGGTCTGGCTGGCGTCGGTGCTGTCGGTGACCGCGGGGCTGCTGGCGGCCCGGCTGCTGTCCCGGAAGGGGGGCGGGCGATGAGGGATTTGGGTTCTCTGGTGATTCCCCTGCTGCTGTCGGCGGTGGCCGTGTACGGGCTGGGGAAGCGGGTGGACGTCTACGCCGCCCTGACCCACGGGGCGGAGGAGGGCCTGACGGTGCTGCTGCGGGTGATCCCCGCCCTGGTGGGGCTGCTGACGGCGGTGAGCATGTTCCGGGCCTCCGGGGCCATGGAGTGGCTGTCGGGCCTGTTGGCCCCCGTTTTGGAGCTGCTGGGCATCCCGGAGGAGACGGCGCCGCTGCTGCTGGTCCGGCCTGTGTCCGGCAACGGGGCCCTGGCGGTGGCCAGCGACCTGATGCGCGCCCATGGGCCGGACAGCTATGTGGGCCGGGTGGCGGCGGTGATGCTGGGCAGCACGGAGACCACCTTTTACACCATCGCCGTCTACTTCGGCTCCGCCGGGATCACGAAGACCCGGCACACGGTGCCCGCGGCCCTGGCGGCGGACCTGACGGGCTTCGCCGCGGCGGCCCTGGCGGTGCGGCTGTTTTTTGGGGGGCCCTGAGAGCCTGTTTAAAAACCGTCGAGATGCCGGCTTGGAGCATCTTTTTTCGCTGGGACTGCGTTGCTTTGACTTGAAATCCGTCAGGATTCCTGCGTCAAATCGCCTTGCCCAGCAAAAAAATCTGCACCATTCCGGCATCCCGCCGGATTTTAAACAGGCTCTGAGGCGAAAAAGAGCGGCAGGAAGGGGGAGGCCCTTTCCTGCCGTTTTACAGGTCCTGCTCGGAGAGCCAGCGGAGAAAGCTGTCCGCCAGCTCCAGCTGCTTGGGGTTCATGGTGCGGAGGTACTCCGCCGTGTTCTTCCAGCCCTCGTCCCGGGCGCGGGAGGTGCCTACGAGAAATTCGTCCGGCGTGGTGTCCAGGGCGATGGCCAGGCGCATGATGACCTCGGTGGAGGGGATAGAGATGCCGCGCTCAATATTGGAAAGGTATTTGTAGCCAATGTTAGCCCATTCCTCAACCTCAGCCTGTTTGAATCCAAGCTGCCTGCGCCGCCGTGCAATGCGTTTTCCAATTTCCTGGTAATCAAGATTCATGCGTTACCCCTCCATTTTCTTTCTATCATAGGGAGGAACGCATGATTATAAACTTATAATAAAGTGGAAATCCATCTTGACATACCCAAAAATCGATGGTATGCTGAAAGAAACGACTAGAAACATTATTTTCCAGAGAGGGAGAGGGACGATCATGTATCAAAAAATGTACACGGTTCTGTTCAACGCAGTTACGGATTCCCTGGGCTTCCTGAGAGAAAAGGACATAAGCGCGGCGCAGTGGCGGCTGGAGGAGGCCCAGCGGGAGACGGAGGCGATCTTTATCAATTCGGGGGAGGAGAGCCCCTCCGGCGAACCGGAGAATAGCTGACGGCCCCGAGGCGGGCGGACGGCGGGCCTCTTCAAAGAAACAGAAATAAGAAGTTTTTTCTTGACATTTGTCAATTTTTTACATATACTATAAGAAGGAAAACTCAATACAGCGTCATATGCACGGATCCAAAAAACCCCGAAGGAATCGGGGAACGTACGAAGGGTAGGCACTACATGGGATTTTGGAAGAAAGCCAAGGGACCGGCAGGGGGATCCGGCAGAGCTGCCGGCAGACTGAAGCAGTATCTGGACGCGATGAGCCGGTACCGGCATTGCAGCGACAAGGAGCTGGCGGCGCTGTTTCCAAATAGCGCCGGAGAGCAGAGAGTGGAAATCATCCGGCGGCTGAAGGAACGGGGATATACGGCCCTGGATCTGAGGCGGGAGTCCGGAGTGGAGAATATGGGGGAGGCCAAGCCCTGAGAGGGTCCTCTCCCGGCGCGGGTTCCTTTCCGAACGGCGGAAGATTGAAAACGCCCCTGTTTTGTCTGCTTGACAAAACGGGGGCGGGTGCGTATAATAAAGGAAGAAGGGCGTTGCCGCAAGATGGTTAGCCCTTACAAGTCAAGATAGTGAACTATGCTGACTGCTCGTGCCACCGGGCAGTCAGCACTTTTTTGTCAAATTTTCCCTGCGAATGGGAGTGTCCTATTCGCAGATTTATTGTAGGGGGCGGGCTCTGTCCCGCCCCGTCTACCGGAAGCTGGGC
>CAMXNV010000129.1 GCA_947245315.1 uncultured Oscillibacter sp.
ACGGCTCCTGCGCCGGGGGCACCGGGGCCTTCATCGACCAGATGGCCACCCTTTTGAAAATGACCGCCGGAGAGATGGACGCCGCCGCCCTGACGGCGGAAAAAACCTACACCATCGCCTCCCGGTGCGGCGTCTTCGCCAAGAGCGACGTCCAGCCCCTCATCAACCAGGGGGCCCGGGCTCAGGACATCGCCGCCAGCATCTACCAGGCGGTGGTGAACCAGACCATCGCGGGCCTGGCCCAGGGGCGGCCCATCCGGGGGAACGTCCTCTATTTGGGCGGGCCCCTGACCTTCTCCCGGTGCCTCCGGGAGAGCTTCGACAGGACCCTGGGCGTCGCCGGGACCTGCCCGGAGAACAGCCTCCTCTTCGTGGCCCTGGGGGCCGCGTTTTACGCCGACCGGGACTTTGACCTCCTGGTGGTGGCGGACCGGCTCCGGGAGCGGGGGGCCTCGGAGACCTACCGGAGCCAGCCGCCCCTCTTTGAGAATCAGGAGGAGTACGAGGCCTTCCAGGCCCGGCACGCCCGGGCCCGGGTGGAGCGGGCTCCCTTCGGCCCGGACTACGCCGCCCCCGTACACATCGGCGTCGACTCCGGGTCCACCACCGTCAAGGTGGCGGTGATTGACCAGGAGGCCCGGCTGCTCTTCACCGACTACCAGCCCAACCTGGGCAACCCCGTGCCCCTGATCCGGGGGGTGCTGCAAAGACTCTATGAGGAGCACCCCGCCCTCCACGTGGCCTCCGTCACCACCACGGGCTATGGGGAGGACCTGGCCAAGCACGCCTTCCACGGGGATTACGGCGTGGTGGAGACCGTGGCCCACTTCACCGC
Source organism: uncultured Oscillibacter sp. (assembly GCA_947245315.1). GTDB lineage: Bacteria > Bacillota > Clostridia > Oscillospirales > Oscillospiraceae > Oscillibacter. Next base: position 836 of record CAMXNV010000129.1, read on the forward strand.
CGCCCGGCACTTCCTGCCCAATGTGGACTTTATCATCGACATCGGCGGACAGGACATGAAATGCTTCAAAATCGAGGACGGGGCCATCAGCAACATCTTCCTCAACGAGGCCTGTTCCTCCGGCTGCGGCAGCTTCCTCCAGACCTTCGCCCAGGCCCTGGGCCACGACGTGCGGGAGTTTGCCAAGCTGGGCCTCTTCGCGGACCGGCCTGTGGACCTGGGGAGCCGGTGCACCGTCTTCATGAACTCCAGCGTCAAGCAGGCCCAGAAGGACGGGGCCAGTATTGAGAACATCTCGGCGGGCCTCTCCATCTCCGTGGTGAAGAACGCCATCTACAAGGTCATCCGGGCCGCCAGCCCCGAGGAGCTGGGGCGGAACGTGGTGGTCCAGGGGGGCACCTTCTACAACGAGGCCGTCCTCCGGGCCTTTGAAAAGGAGATGGGGGTGGAGGTCATCCGCCCGGACATCGCGGGGCTCATGGGGGCCTTCGGCGCGGCCCTCTACGGCCGGAGCAAGGCCGCCCCCGGACAGGCCAGCGCCCTGCTGAGCCGGGAGGCCCTGGAGAACTTCTCCCAGGAGACGGAGAGCCGGGTCTGCGGCCTGTGCGGCAACAACTGCCAGCTCACCGTCAATACCTTCGCGGGAGGGGAGACCTTCGTCAGCGGGAACCGCTGCGACCGGCCCGTCACCGGCAAGGCCGACAGCGGGGAGCGGAACCTCTACGCCTACAAGCGGAAGCTGATTTTGAGCTATAAGCCCGTCCCCGGGAAACGGGGGAAGATCGGCATCCCCCTGTGCCTGAACATGTGGGAGCTGCTGCCCTTCTGGCACGCCTTCTTTACGAAGCTGGGCTTCGCCGTGTACCACAGCCCCCTCTCCAGCCGGGACCTCTACCTCAAGGGCCAGGCCACCATCCCCAGCGACACGGCCTGTTTCCCGGCGAAGCTGGCCCACGGGCACATCCAATTCTTGTCCAAGCTGGGCCTGGACGCCATCTTCTATCCCTGCATGACCTACAACCTGGACGAGGGCCTGGGGGACAACCACTATAACTGCCCCGTGGTGGCCTACTACCCGGAGGTCATCGCCGGGAACTGTCCCGAAATTAAAGACACCAAATTCATCTACGACTACGTGGGCCTCCACCGGCCCAAGGACTTCACCAAGAAGATTTACGGCATCCTCCGGCGGCACTTCCCGGACATCTCCAAGTCCGAGGTCCGGGAGGCCGGGGACGCCGCCTATGCCGAGTACGCCCACCACATGGCCCAGGTCCGAAAAGAGGGGGCCCGCATCATGGCCCAGGCCCGGGCGGAGGGACGGCGGATTATTGTTCTAGCCGGGCGGCCCTACCACGTGGACCCGGAGGTCAACCACGGCATCGACACCCTGATTACCCGTTTCGGCGCGGCGGTGGTGACGGAGGATTCCGTCTCCGGCCTGGTGGACAAATTTCCCACCACGGTGCTGAACCAGTGGACCTACCACTCCCGGCTCTACGCCGCCGCCAAGTACTGCTGCGAGCACCGGGACTGCGACCTGGTGCAGCTGGTCAGCTTCGGCTGCGGCGTGGACGCCATCACCACGGACGAGACCCAAGCCATTCTACAGGCCGGGGGCAAGCTCTACACGGAGCTGAAAATCGACGAAATCACCAACCTGGGCGCGGTGCGCATCCGGTTACGGAGCCTCTTCGCCGCGCTGGACGAGCAGGAATAGTTAGGAGGGAGGAGTTAGGAGTTAGGAGTTTTATGAGGACGGAGAGCCTGCCGGTATCCGTTAACTCCTAACTCCTCACTCCTCACTCCTCACTCCTAACTGACAAGAAGGTTTTCGATGTGGAGGAAGTTAGGAGATAACTATGGAAGCATTGAATTATCCCAAATTTACGCCGGAGATGAAGAAGACCCACAAGATTCTCATCCCCAACATGGCCCCGGTGCAGTTCCGCATCCTGGCGGCGGTGATGGAACAGGCGGGCTACACCTGCGAGCTGCTGGAGAACTGCGGCAGCCAGGTCAGCGAGCTGGGGCTCAAGTATGTACATAACGACACCTGCTACCCCGCCCTGCTGGTCATCGGCCAGTTCCTGGACGCCCTGGCCTCCGGGAAGTACGACCTGGATCACACCGCCCTCATCATCACCCAGACCGGCGGGGGCTGCCGGGCCTCCAACTACATCCACCTGCTGCGCAAAGCCCTGGTCAAGGCGGGCTATCCTCAGGTGCCGGTGGTGAGCCTGAACTTCTCGGGCCTGGAGAAGGACTCCGGGTTCCCCATGACCCTGCCCTTCCTGCGCCGGCTCCTGGCGGTGATCTACTACGGGGACCTGCTGGTGGCCCTCCGGGCCCAGACCGAGCCCTACGAGGTCCGGCGGGGCGAGGCGAAGCGCTTGCAGGAGCATTGGCTGGACACCATTTGCGGCTGGATCCGCCAGGACAAGGGCTATTCCAACCGGGAGATGAAGGGCGCCATGCCCGTCATCGCCCGGGAGTTCGCCGCCATCCCCGTCCGGCGGACGCCCAAGGTCAAGGTGGGCGTGGTCGGCGAGATCTACGTGAAATACTCCCCCCTGGGGAACAACGACCTGGAGAACTTCCTCCGCTCCCAGGACTGCGAGGTGAACCTGCCCGGGCTGATGGGCTTCGTGCAGTACTGCGCCTACAACCCCTCGGAGACCGCCCGGCTCTACGGCGGGACCTTCCTGGAAAAGCACATGTCCGACCTGGTCCTGGGGTACATCGAGGGCATGGAGAGCGTGGTGATCCAGGTCCTCAAGGACCACGGGTATCACGCGCCCCTGCCCTTCCGGGAGCTCATCAAGCTCACCGACGGCATCATCAGCACGGGGGACAAGATGGGCGAGGGCTGGCTTCTCACTGCCGAGATGATCGAGCTGGTCCGGGCGGGGTACGAGAACATCGTCTGCGCCCAGCCCTTCGGCTGCCTGCCCAACCACATCTGCGGCAAGGGCATGATTAACAAAATCCGGGAGCTCTACCCCCAGGCCAACATCACGCCCATTGACTACGACCCCAGCGCCACCCGGGTGAACCAGGAGAACCGCATCAAGCTGATGCTGGCCGTGGCCCGGGAGCGCCTGGCGGACCGGGCGGAGGAGGCCCCCCGGCGGGCGCCCGCTCCGGAGGGACGGCCCGGCCCCGAGCGTCTGCGGAGCCGGGCGGAGGCCATGGTGTGAGGGCGCTGCTCCTCCAGGGCAGCCCCCGGCGGAACGGGAACACCGCCGCTCTGCTGGAGCCCCTCCGGGAGGAGCTGGAGGAGGCGGGGCTGGAGACGGAGACCCTCCGGCTCTGCGCGCTGGACATCCGCCCCTGCCGGGCCTGCCGCCGCGGCCAGGAGGACTGGACCGTCTTCGGCTGTCCCCAGGAGGACGATGTGCAGGAGATATTTGACCGGGTTTTGGACTGCGGCCTCCTGGTGCTGGCCACACCCATCTATTCCTGGTACTGCACGCCGCCCATGAAGGCCCTGCTGGACCGGCTGGTCTACGGGATGAATAAGTTTTACGGCGGGGAGAAGGGCCCCACCCTCTGGGCGGGGAAGGCCCTGGCGCTGCTGGCGACCTGCGGCTATCCGCCGGAGAAGGGGACGGACCTCCTGGAGGAGGGCCTGCGGCGCTATTGCCGGCACTCCGGCCTCCGGTATCTGGGGAGCCACGCCGAGCGGCATCTGGGCTATGACACCGTGTTCATGGACCTGGAGAAGGAGGCCCGGACCCGGGCCTTTGCCCGGGAGCTGGCGGCCCTGAGAGAGTGACGCAACGAGAAACGGCAGAGACGTTTGTCTCTGCCGTTTTTGCCGTGAAGGGGGAACGCTCACGCCGCCTGGGCCCTGGCGATGGCCTCCGGCTCCAGGCTGTGGGTCCGGAGGTAGTGCAGCCAGGCCTTGCAGCCCGTGGTATTGAAGTGGATGCCGTCGGTGGTCTGCTTCACCGGGAGCACGCCGTCCGGCCCGGTGAGGCAGGCCGCCACGTCCAGGAAGTAGCACTGCTTCTCCTCCGCCAGGGCGCGGATGACCTCGTTGTAGTCCAGGATCCGCTGGTTGTTGACGTAGGTCTTTTTGGCCTCCTGCTTGGCGCTGACCGGGGGGAGGGACTGGAGGACGATCTTCGCGTCCGGGTGGTCCTCCCGGAGGCGGTCGATGACCTTGGCGTACTGGTCGCGGAAGGTGGAGGTCTTGGTCCAGCCCAGCTCGTTGACGCCCAGCATGATGTACACCTTGTCGCACTCCTGCTCCGCCACCGCGTCCAGCAGGGGAATCTTCTCCCCCTCCTCGGTCTTCCAGGCGTTCTTGGAGAAGACGGACTCCACCGTGGCGCCCACGGCGGTGTAGAAATGCCCGGTTTTCAGGCCGCTGTAGAGGAACAGGCCCTCGGTCCGGGAGTCGCCCAGGAAGACGGCGCTGTCGAAATAAGTATCCTCCACGGCCTCCGTCTCCGGCACGGGACAGGGAAGGGGGGCCTCCTCCGGCTGGGCCTTCCGGAGGGCGCTCTTCTGGGAGGCCGCCGCCTTCGAGGTCCGGGACACGGCCGCCGCCCGCTTTTGGAGGGCGGGTCCGGCGGAGGACTCCAGGGGGGAGCTCACTGCCGCGCCGCTGGAGGCCCCGGCCGTGAGCAGCAGCGCCACCGCCGCCAGAGAGGCCACCAGGCCGGGCAGACGGTGCTTTTTTCTTGTTTCCATAGGCTGGTTCCCTTTCCATCTATCGTCAACCCTCCCAAGGAGGGCACTAAGCGCTTCTTCTTTTATTATACAAATTATGTCGAAAAATGTCGAAACAAATTGTTAAAAATTTGATGACAAAACGGTATCCTGTCCGGCGCGGAAGGGCGGCGGCCCTCCGTTCAAGGGCCCCACCTCATCCTATTGGCCGCGAGGCAAAAGGATCCCTCATTCCGGATTTTTAAGAGTCCCGCAGGGAGAGGGGATAGCGGCCCTCCTCGTGGAGGCGGCGCAGGGCCTGGGCCACGGCGTCCCGGTCCTCCCGGTAGGTCATGCCGAACCACTGCCCGGAGGAGGAGAGGACGGAGACCCGGAGCTTCCCCTCCTGGAGATAGCGGTCCACCAGGTCGGGCAGGAGGCACTCGGCCCGCGGATCCTCCCCGGCCTCCCGGAGGAAGCGGTGGAAGTGCTCCCGCAGGACCGGGAAGATGGAGGGCATGAAGCCCCAGAAGTTCATGGACACCACGGCGTCGGGGTCCAGGGGCCGGTCCGCCCCCAGGTCCCGGAGGGTGCCGTCGGGGTAGAGCTGGATGTTCCGGGTCTCCTGGACGCTGTCCAGGAAGCCCTCCCGCAGGGCGCAGATGCCCCGGGTGACGGTGCCGTGGAGGCTGGCCGTGTTCTTGAGCAGGTAGCCTGTCATAGCCGCCTGTCCCGCCGGGGGGAGGCGCTGCAGCTCCCGGTACATGAC
>CAMXNV010000130.1 GCA_947245315.1 uncultured Oscillibacter sp.
AGGAGTTAGGAGTGAGGAGTTAGGAGTGAGGAGTTAGGAGTGAGGAGTTAGGAGTGAGGAGTTAGGAGTTAAGAATTCACTGAAATTAGGAGTTTGGACTTCAAAAAAATGGGGCGGAGGCAGCCGGATCATTCGGCCGCTTCCGCCCTCTTCGTAAAAACTCCTAACTCCTCTCTCCTAACTCCTAACTCCGGGAAAGTTGTTGTTCCAGCAGCCCCATCAAAGTCTCCGCGTGTCCGTAAGACTGCTTGCTCATGGCCTCCAGAAGCTTGGTGAGGCAGGGGTCCAGGCTGTCCTCGGCGGTGCGGGCGTAGTTCAGGCCGCTGCACGCCGCCGCGTGGTAGCGCTCCCGGAGGGCGGGACACCAGCGGCCCACGTAAATGCGCTCCGTGCTGATGCTGGGCCGGTAGCACTGGCCGGTGATGAGGTAGTGGGCTGCCATGAGCTGCCGGGCCTGGTCCTGGAGGTCCGCGGCGATGTCCCGCAGGTCCTTCCGGGCCCAGGCGGGGGCCTGCCGGGTCAGGGCCAGGAGGTGCCGCCGGTCCGACAGCGCCGCCTCGATGTAGCCGGTGAGCACGTTCAGCAGCTCCGCCGCCTCGGTGCCCATGCAGCAGGGGTTCCGCTCCGCGCCGGGGAGCTGGCCCTCCTGCCGGACGGGGAGCCCCGGGTCCGCCGGGACGGGGACGGCAGGGGTCTCCGGAGCGGGGGCGGGGGCGCGCCGGGACGCCGTGTCCGGGTAGGGCTCCAGGTCCGGGGCGATCCGCTGCCAGATGCGGTCGTATTGCCGGAAGTCGTAGACCTCCGGAGTGCGCGGGATTTGTTCCATAAGGGGTCCCTCCTTTTCTTCCCAGCCTATGCGGAAGGGAAAAAATCGGTTACAGTTGCATCTGCAACAGATAAGCGGGGCGGCTTTGGGTAAAATAGAGAGGAAAATCCGGGACTTGCGTTGCATTTTCCAGTTCCGTCTGGTAAAATGCTGTCGGACATAGCCATTAAAGGAGGACTCCCTATGCTGGAATTGCAGGGCCTCAGCTACGCCGTCCACGAGGACGGCGGGGAGCTGGGCATATTGAACGATATTTCCCTCACCGTGGGCGACGGGCGGCTGGTGGTCTTCACCGGCCCCAACGGCGGCGGGAAGACCACCCTGGCCAAGAGCATCATGGGCCTGGTGCGGCCCACCGCCGGGCGGATTCTCTGGAACGGGCAGGATATTACCAATCTGGGCATCACGGAGCGGGCGCGGCAGGGCATCAGCTACGGCTTCCAGCAGCCCCCCCGGTTCAAGGGGCTGACGGTCCGGGACCTGCTGACCCTGGCCAGCGGGGACGGGAAGCTGTCCAAGGACCGCTGCTGTCAATACCTCACCCGGGTGGGCCTCTGCGCCAACGACTATCTGGACCGGGAGGTGGACGCCTCCCTCTCCGGCGGCGAGGTGAAGCGGATTGAGATCGCCAGCATCCTGGCCCGGAACGCCGCCTTGATGATCTTCGACGAGCCGGAGGCGGGCATCGACCTGTGGTCCTTCGCCCGGCTGACGGAGACCTTCGAGCAGCTCCACGCCGCCGGGGGAGCCACCATGATTATCATCTCCCACCAGGAGCGGATCATCTCCCTGGCGGACGAGGTCATCGTGGTGGGGGAGGGGCGGCTCCGCCACCGGGGAACCCCGGCGGAGATTCTGCCCCGGATTTTGGAGGACACCCTGCCCGGGTGCCCGGTACTGACAAAGGAGGCGAAGGCGCAATGATGGACACGGAGATCGACCGCGGCTTATTGGAAAAGATCGCGGACCTCATCGGCAAGCCCGTAGGGGCCTTTAACATCCGCAAGGACTCCGGCTGTGACGGCCGCCAGTCCACGGAGCATATCGAGATTACCTCCAAGGAGGACAAGCCCGGAATCGACATCCGGATCAAGCCCGGAACGGTAGGGGAGACCTGCTACATCCCCGTCATCATCACGAAGTCCGGCCTCCGGGAGATGGTCTACAACGACTTCTTCGTGGGCGAGGGCTGCGACGTGGACATCGTGGCGGGCTGCGGCATCCACAACTGCGGCGGCCAGGAGTCCCGGCACGACGGCGTCCATACCTTCTACGTGGGCAAGGGGGCCAAGGTCCGCTACACGGAGAAGCACTACGGCGAGGGAGACGGAACCGGAGGCCGGGTGATGAACCCGGAGACGGTGGTGTACCTGGAGGAGGGGGCCTCCATCCAGATGGAGACCGTCCAGATCCGGGGCATCGACTCCACCAAGCGCTCCACCAAGATCGTCTGCGGCAAGGGAGCCGAGGCCGTGGTGACGGAGCGCCTCCTGACCCACGGGGAGCAGACGGCGGAGAGCGACATGGAGATCATCCTGGACGGGGAGGACTCCAAGGGCCGGGTGATCTCCCGGTCCGTGGCCCAGGACCACTCGGAGCAGGTGTTCTACCCCCGGATGGTGGGGAATGCCCAGTGCTTCGGCCATGTCCAGTGCGACTCCATCATCATGGGGGAGGCCAAGATCAAATCCATCCCCGCCATCACGGCCAACTGCACCGAGGCCCAGCTGGTCCACGAGGCGGCCATCGGCAAGATCGCCGGGGACCAGCTTTTGAAGCTGGAGACCCTGGGCCTCACCGAGGAGGAGGCGGAGGACTGCATCCTCAAGGGCTTTTTAGCCTGAAAAGCGCATAGCAAACGCCCCGCCTTCCGGCGGGGCGTTTTTCACAGGCTCAGACGGCCCTCGTGACCACGCCCGCGAAGCTGAACCAGCCCCGGGGGTCCCGGAAGGCCCCGGTGAGGGTCTCTCGAAGCTCCCAGGCGGTGCCCTTGGTGTACAGGGGGGCCAGCGCGTGGTTCATCAGCAGCAGGGCCTCGGCGTCGTGGAGGCAGCCCATCCGGGCGGTGCCGTCGGCGGCCCCGGCCACGATCTTCATCAGCGTGTCGTAGGCGCTGCTCTCATAGCGGACCAGGTTCTCCCGGCTGCCGGTGGTCCAGGACATCAGGAAGCACTCCGCGTCGTTGGCGGAGGCGGTGAGGGTCCGGCCCGCCAGGGTGTACTCCCCGTTCCGCAGCGCGGTCATCAGCCCCCGCTCCGACAGGCCCTTGGGGGTGGCCTGGACGCCCAGGACCTCCTGCCACTGCTGGCAGAGGAGCTGGGCCACGGCGTCGTTCACGTCGTTTTTCAAATACAGGAATTCCTGGGGACCCAGGTCCGCGCCGCTGTCGTACCCCGCCTCCTCCAGCAGGGCCCGGGCCTGGAGACAGCGCTGCTCGTAGTCCTCCGGCTCGTTGTCCAGCAGGGGGGAGCTGAGGGCCCGGAAGTCCCCCTCCTCGTTTTCCGGCACCCCGGGGGGCACTACGCCCTCCGCCGGGAGGGCCGCCGCCCCCGCCGCCTGGGCCAGGGCGTTCCGGTCGATGGCCAGGGTCATGGCCTCCCGGAGGGCGGGGTCGCTGAACAGCTCCGACGCGCAGTTGAACAGGGCGGCGTAGGTGGCCAGCTCCGGCAGGGGGGACCACTCCGGGTCCTCCGCCAGCTCCGTCAGGCGCTGGTCCGGCAGGGGCCACACGGCGTCCACGGTCTTGCTCTCGTAGAGGGACCAGGCCTCCTCCGCCGAGCCGGCGAAGTGGAAGGCGACGCTCTTGGGGCCGGGCTGGGCGGCGTAGTAGCGGCTGTTGGCCTCCAGCCGGAGGAGGCGGCCCTCCTCCTGGGCGGCCAGGGTGTAGGGCCCGTTGGTCACCAGCTGGGTGGGGTCCCCTTCCCACCAGGACTTGTCCCCAGAGGCGGCCTTCAGCTTCTGGACCACGTCCTGCCGCAGGGGCATGGTGGCCGGGGAGGTGCAGACCTCCTTTAAAAACCAGTCGCAGCGCCCGTTCACGGCCACCACCAGGGTGTTGTCGTTCTTGGCCGTCACCTGGAGGAGGCTCATGTCCTTGGCGGCCCGGGCCTCCTGGTAGCCCTTCACCACGGACAGCAGGTCCGCGTAGCGGGAGCCGGTGGCGGGATTGGCCAGGCGCTGCCAGGCGTAGACAAAATCCCCGGCGGTGACGGGCTGCCCGTCGGACCAGCGGGCGCTGCGGAGGCGGAAGGTGTAGGTGACGGTAATGGCCCCCTCCTTGGTCTCCTCCTCCTGGTCCACGCTTTTGGCCATGCCGGGAATGACGCTGGTTTTCCCCGCGCTGTCCGCCGTCACCCGCATCAGGTTCTCGTAGAGATGGGCCAGGACGGTCTGGCCGCCGGTGTCCTCGGCGTAGATGGGGTCCAGGGACTCCGGGGCCGCGCCCACGCAGACGGACAGGGCCATGCCCTCCCCGTCCTTGGCGCAGCCGGGCAGCAGGGCCGCGCACAGCAGCCCGGGCAGCAGCAGGGCCGCCAGGCGCTTGACGAACTGTTTCATAAAACCTCCAAAGGCGAGCCGCCTGTCATTTTGATCCAACCGCCGTTAGGCGGATTTGCAGACATTTATTATAAAGAGTTTCGCCCGCGTTGTAAAGGCGGGCGAGACAAAAAAGTAACAAATATGACAAAATTTAAGGAACCGTTCAAAATTTGGGGCGGGCTCACAGGGTCTCCAGCACCTCCGCCACGGTGCGGCAGCGGGTGGAGAACCGGGCCCGGAGCTCCGGCGCGGCGCTCTCCATCAGGTAGGGATGGCCCGCCTGCTCCAGCATGGAGACGTCGTTGTAGTTGTCCCCGAAGGCCATGACCTCCCCCAGGCCGACGCCCAGGGCCTCGCAGAGCTTCCGCACCCCCAGGCCCTTGTCCGCCAGGGTGAAGTCCAGCCAGACCGCCCCGGCCACGGCGCAGCGGAAGTGCCGCTCCCACTTGGGGAACAGGGCCGCCCGTATGCCCTCCAGGTCCCGGGGGCAGTAGGCGGAGACCTTGATGATGTCCTCCGGCGTGTCCGCCGGGGCGGGGAGGACGGCGGTGCGGTTCCCCAGGAACCAGCGAATCTGGTCCTCCAGGTCCGGGGACTTGGGGCAGAGATAGCAGGTGTCGGCCCCGGAGATCAGAATCTCCGCCTCCGGCAGGGCCAGGATGTCGGCGCACAGCTCCTCCGCGAGGCGGCGGTCCATGACGGTCTTGCTGAGGATGGGCCCGGGGCTGCCGGGGCCGTAGACCACCGCGCCGTTCTCGCAGAGGAAGGGCACCCGGTCCGCCACCGGGGCGAAGAGCCGCCGGAGGCTGGTGTACTGCCGTCCGCTGGCGGGGCAGAAGAGGACGCCCCGCTTCTCCAGGCGGTGGATGTGGTCAAAGATCTCCGGGGGAATCTCCGTGGCTCCGTTCTGGAGCAGGGTCCCGTCGATGTCGCTGGCGATGAGGCGGATCATGAGAGAGATACCTTCTTTCTCGTTATATCAGGTAACATTCAAAAAACGCAAGCACCGAAAACAAGGCAAAAAGCGCCGCCGTGACGGCTGGGTGGATGCTGAACACGCTGCGTCCCCAGCTCATCCGCCGGCGCTCTTTAGGCGGCAGCTTCGCGTTTACGTAAGCGGCATAGACCGCGAGCGCGGTAAAGGGAAGCAGCGTGAAAGGATACAGGATTTTGGCGAGGTCCTCCGGGGCCAGGGCCAGAAGGGAGACGGACGCGGCATACCTCAGCACGGAAATGAAATCCAGACGTTCGTACTGTCTCCGGGAGTACTTCTTTTTCATGCTTCCGCTCCTTTTTTGCTCCGTGCCGCTTTACCGTCCCAGTGTACCCCATCCCCAGGCGGCGGTCAAGCCTGAATTTTCGGCCCTTCCCCTCTGTCAAAAATCCGTGCGGAACTGCAAGGAAACGCTGCTGGCGTTTCCCGGGAAAACCCTTTATAATAGAGCCAAATCCAACACAGGAGGTTACAGCATGCGTTTGGGAAGCAACCTGTCCGACGCCCGGAAGAAGAAGGGCCTCTCCCAGGAGGCCGTGGCGGAGAAGCTGGGGGTGAGCCGCCAGACCATCTCGAAATGGGAGACGGACGAGACCCTGCCGGATATCCGCCAGTCCAAGCAGTTGGCCGTGCTCTACGGCCTGACCCTGGACGAGCTGATCGAGTTTGACCTGGAGGTCCGGGAGATTCAGGAGGCCATCGACCGCACCCGGGAGGAGGTCTCCGACAAGATCGACTGGACCAAGGCCTGGAGCAAAAAGTACCCCGTCCTGGCCCAGTACCAGTCCCAGGTGGACGCCGCGCCCTACGCCGAAGCCCTGGAGGGGCTGCTGGAGGACCTGAAAAGGACCTACGGCTACGGCGAGCTGGACGCCTTCCTGGTGCTGAAGG
>CAMXNV010000131.1 GCA_947245315.1 uncultured Oscillibacter sp.
AAGAAAAGGAGAAAATGGGGGGTGCAATGAACCAGCCATCTTCATGGCTGAAATCTCCCCCGCCCGCAAGGGCGAGCACCAGCCCCCTCCCCTGGCAAGGGGAGCACCCCCAAGGCGCCCCGAAGGGGCGCACCACCAGGCCCCCCGCAAAGGGGAGCCCCCAAACCCACACAACCTCTTGTAGAAAAGGAAGGTAATCCAACTATGGCATTGAATTTAAAAGGCCGCAGCTTTTTAACCCTGGAGGACTTCACCCCCGGTGAGATCCGCTATCTCCTGGACCTGGGCCATGACCTGAAGGCCAAGCGCCGCGCCGGCGTCTGCGAGCCCGCCCTGAAGGGCAAGCACATCGTGCTCCTCTTCGAGAAGACCTCCACCCGCACCCGGTGCTCCTTTGAGGTGGCCGCCACCCAGGAGGGGGCCCATGTCACCTACCTGGACGCGGGCAGCTCCCAGATGGGCAAGAAGGAGTCCCTGGAGGACTCCGCCAAGGTCCTGGGCCGCTTCTTCGACGGCATCGAGTACCGGGGCTACGCCCAGAAGGTTGTGGAGGACCTGGCCAAATGGTCCGGCGTCCCCGTGTGGAACGGCCTCACCGACTGGGACCACCCCACCCAGATTCTCGCCGACATGATGACCCTGGAGGAGCACTGCAAGAAGCCCCTGAACAAGATGAAGGTCGTCTTCCCCGGAGACGTGCGGAACAATATGTGCTACGCCTGGATGATCGGCGCGGCCAAGATGGGCATGCACTTCGTGGGCCTGGGCCCCCAGGAGCTGGCCAAGGAGATGGACCAGGAGCTGGTCAAGCGGGTCTTCGCCGAGGCCCGGAAAAACGGCGGCCTCATCGAGATCACCGACGATATGGGCTCCCTCAAGGGTGCGGACATGATCTATGGGGACATCTGGGCCTCCATGGGCGAGGAGGAGCTGATCCCCAAGCGGGCCGCCCTGCTGTCCCCGTACCGGGTGACCGAGGACACCCTGAAAGCCACCGGAAACCCCGACGTCCTCTATATGCACTGCCTGCCCTCCTTCCACGACTTCGAGACCAAGCTGGCCAAGGAGTGGCAGGACAAGGGCGTGGACATCCGGGAGGTCACCGACGAGGTCTTCCGCGGCCGCCACAGCGTAGTCTTCGACGAGGCGGAGAACCGGATGCACTCCATCAAGGCCGTCCTGGTGGCAACCATTGGAAAATAGGTAGGAGTTAGGAGTGAGGAGTTAGGAGTTTTTCCGAGCCGGAGCTGTCCTTTAACTCCTAACTCCTACCTCCTAACTCCTAACTGAAGAAAGGGTGTTCTTTTGGAAAGAGCGAAGTTCCGTATGCCCACGGCATACACGATTCTCTTCCTCCTCATCGTCCTGGTGGCCCTGTGTACCTGGCTGGTCCCGGCGGGGACCTACCAGTACGTGAACGAGGCCCCGGTGGCCGGGACCTATCACGCCGTCCCTCAGAGCCCCCAGGGGGCCGGGGCCGTGCTCCAGGCCGCCTTTGCCGGGTTCTATGACGCCGTGGACGTGTGCGTCTTTATCCTGATGGTGGGGGGCTTCCTGGGCGTGGTCATGAAGACCGGGGCCGTGGACGCCGGCGTGGGGCGCATCATCCAGCGCCTGGGAGGCCGGGAGAAGTGGCTCATCCCCATTTTGATGATCGCCTTCGGCCTGGGGGGCACCACCTACGGCATGTGGGAGGAGACCATGGCCTTCTACCCCCTGCTGATTCCCGTCTTTCTGGCGGCGGGCTATGACGCGGTGGTGGGCATCTCCGTCATCCTCCTGGGGGCCGGGGCGGGCGTCATCAGCTCCACGGTGAACCCCTTTGCCACGGGCATCGCGGCGGGCTTCGCCGGGGTCTCCCTGGGGGAGGGCATCCTCCTCCGGGCGATCCAGTGGGTGGTCTTCGAGGGGGCCGCCATCTGGTTCGTCATGGCTTACGCCGCCAAGGTGAAGCGGGACCCCTCCCGGTCCGTGGTGGGCGTGGGCGCGGGGAAGCTCCAGGCCAACATGGCCGAGCCGGTGGAGTTCACTCCCAAGCGGAAGGTCATCATGGTCATCTTCACCCTGACCTTCCTGATTATGATCTACGCCGTCATCCCCTTTGACGAGATGGGCCTGCCCCTGCCGGTGCTGGGCTGGTGGTTCCCCGAGCTCAGCGCCCTGTTTCTGGTGGCCGGAGTGGCCATCGGCCTCATTGACCGCATGGGGGAGGAGGCCATTGCCGAGACCTACGTGGCCGGGTGCGCGGATCTGTTGGGAGTGGCCCTCATCATCGGCATCAGCCGGGGGATCACCGTGCTGATGAACGACGGGCAGATCACGGGCACCATCCTCCACTGGGGGGAGCGGGCCCTGTCCGGCGCGGGGCCCGTCAGCTTCGTGCTGCTGGTGTACCTGCTCTACCTGCCCCTGACCATCCTGATCCCCTCGTCCTCCGGCCTGGCGACGCTGTCTGTGCCGGTGGTAGCCCCCCTGGGGCGCTTCGCGGGCGTGGGGGGCGACCTGGTGGTGACGGCCTTTCAGTCTGCCTCGGGCCTGGTGAACATCATCACGCCCACGGCGGCGGTGGTCATGGGAGCCCTGGCCCTGGGCCATGTGCCCTATGACAGGTGGGTCAAGTATGTGTGGAAGCTGATTTTGTATTTCTTCCTCCTGACCCTGGCCTTTTTGATTGTGGGCGTCGCCCTGGGCTGAGGCGTGAAGGGGGCCCGCCGTTTCCAAGTGGGAGCGGCGGGCCTTATTTTAGAAAAACCGGCGCAGCCAAACCCCCAGGAGGCTCAACAGAGGCACGGCCAGCGCCGCCAGGGCGATGAGCCCCGCCAGCCAGCCCAGGGCCTTGAGCCAATCCAAGGTCAGGCTCCTCCGGGTGTGGCGGAACAGGCTGGAGCGAATTCCCCGGCGGTCATAGTACATCGTCACCCGGTCCCCCACATGGAGAAAGGGGGCCTCCCGCTCCGGCCAGGGGGGCGCCCAGAAGCCCAGGCGGCCCTCGCCGTTGAAGCGGACCCTCCGCTCCAGCAGACTCCAGGGGGCGGGGTCCACGGGGCGGAGGACGGCACTGGAGACCTGGTAGTAGTGCTTTTCATCATAGCGATAGCGGCTCCGGAAGAAAGCCGTCCGGCTCTGGACCTCCGCCACCTCCATCAGCTCCGACCGGGGCCTCCCGGTGGTCCAGAGGTACAGGGCCTGGAGATAGCGCCAGGTGAACAGCCCGGCGGGGGGCAGGAACAGATAGAGCCCCAGAGGCAGAAGCCGGAGGAGCCGTAGGGGCCCCTCCAGCCCGGAGACATACCGGACGGCCCGCCCCGCCAGGGGGAACAGGCAGAGGTAGCCCCAGACTGCCGGGAGAAGCAGCAGCAGCCAGAGCCATTGGCCATGCAGCCGCAAAAAGCGGCCCGCGGGCCGTCGGGAGAAATCCCGCAGCAGGCCGTCCCGCCGGAGCTCCCGCCTCCGGTCCTCCAGGAGGGCCTCCAGCTCCCGGCGCTGGGATTTGGGGAGGCCGGGGCCATGTTTCTCGATCAGTTTTTCCGCAGTGGCCAGGTCGTTCCGAGCGATGAGGCCCTGGATGTGGTCAAAGGCCGTTTCCTGTGTAATTGCCATGCCGCCTCCTTCGCCCCCGCTTGTCCGGGGAGCCTCTTTATGGTATAGTGGGGGCTGTAAAAGGATTTTGACACAGCACCGGCGGCCCTGTCAAGGAAATTTGCTGGACCGCCCCAGGGTTTCCTGATAAACTGCCTTGAGAGGGAGGGATCGGACATGGAGCTGGGAGAGACCTTGAAGCGGGCCCGCCAGGAGCGGGAGCTGACCCAGGAGGCCCTGGCGGAGCGGCTGGGGGTGAGCCGCCAGACCATCTCCAATTGGGAGAATAACCGCTCCTACCCCGACATCATGAGCGTCATCGCCCTGGGCGAGCTGTATGCCATCAGCCTGGACGAGCTGCTGAAAGGAGACCGGAACATGCTGGGACACCTGGAGGAGAGCACAAACGTGGTCAAGAGCCGGAGGCGGCTGGCGGCGGCGGTGCTGGCGGCGGCCTATCTGGTGATCTGGGCCGGGGCCCTCCTCTTCTTCTGGGTGGGGAGGCCGGGAGACGCCATGGGGTACACCCTGGTGGTGCTCTACTTCCTGCTGCCGGTGAGCACCCTGGTCCTCTCCGCCCTGCTGGGGCGGGACGCCGGGTGGCGCGGGGGGTGGTGGGCCATGCCCTTCTTCGGGGTCATGTTCTTCCTGGCGGAGTACGGCACCTTTTCCCTGGCCAACATGCTGGCCTTTCACAAGTTCAACCCGCCCCAATGGGGGACCCTGCTGCCGGGGACCCTGTGCGCCGCCGTAGGTCTCACCCTGGGGGCCGCCATGAGGGCCCTGGCGGAGCGGCGGGGCCGGAGGTAAAGAAAAACGAGAGGCTTTACGCCTCTCGTTTGTTCTCTTAGAGCTTTTCCTTGATCTTGGCAGCCTTGCCCACGCGGCCCCGCAGATAGTACAGCTTGGCCCGGCGGACGGCGCCGTTCCGGACAACCTGAATGGTATCGATAGAGGGGGAGTGGATGGGGAAGACCTTCTCGACGCCCACGCCGTAGGAAATCCGGCGGACGGTGATGGTTTCCTCGATGCCGCCGTGCTTCTTGGCGATGACGGTGCCCTCGAAGACCTGGATGCGCTCCCGGGAGCCCTCCTTGACCTTCACGTGGACCCGGACGGTGTCGCCGATCTGCACCTTGGGGGTCTCCTTGCCCAGCGCCTCTTTGTTCAGTTCCTTGATGAGATCCATGGATTGTTTCCTCCTGTTAATATAGGCGTTCTTGTCCGCTTACACAAGGCGCCGTTCCGGCGCGCGGCAGAGGACCGCCATTTGTAGCCTGAATAGGATATCACAGTCTTTTCGAAATTGCAAGAAGTTTTTTCTAATCAGGAGTTATAAAAAGTTAGGAGTTAGGAGGGAGGAGTTAGGAGTTGTTTCCTAGAAGTCCCTGTGGTCCAGGGCGGCCAGGCCGAAGCGCACCGCCTGGGTCACTATGTCCCGCTGGGCCTCGTCCCCGGCGGCGTCCCACTTGGCCCGGAGCTCCCGGAGGAAGAGGCCCCGGAGGGAGTCCTCCCCCGCCCGGGCCCAGACGTCCTGAGCGACCCGGGTGTGGTCCCGGACCTCCAGGGCGTAGAAGCGGCCGGAGAGGGCCGTCTCCAGGGCCCTGGGGTCCGCGCCGCCCTCGCCGGTCTCGCCGGTGAGGCGGACCCGGCACAGGTCCCGCTCCGTGTCCCGGGGCAGGGCGTCCTCCAGGGCGGCCCGGGGGGACTTCCCCGTCACGTCCACGTCGAAAATCCGGTAGCGCCTCCCGGCAAAGGGCACGAAGGTCAGGGAGACCTCCCCCCCGTCCAGGACGCCCTCGTAGAAGCCCTTCTCGCCCAGCTCGTCAAAGCCCCGGCCCTCGACGCACCCCGGCCAGGCGCAGAGGGTGTTGCCATAGCGCTGGGGCTCGCTCCGCTTGTGGATGTGCCCCAGGGCCAGGTAGCGCAGGCCGCTGGCGGCGATCTCCTCCCGCCGGAGGGGGTTGTACCGGGCCTCCGCCGGGGCGGTCTCCCCGTGGAGGAGGCCGATGTGCATCCGCCCGTCCTCCGGCGCGGCGAAGCCCGCCAGGAGGCTCTCCCCCTGCTCCGGGCCCGTGAAGGCCGCCCCGTGGACGGCGATCCCCAGCTCCGGCAGGTCCACGGAGGTCATCCGGTTCTCCCGGAAGATGTGAACGTTCTCCGGCCAGCTCACCGTGGCCCAGGGGCTGCCGGGGCCGTACCAGTCGTGGTTCCCCGGAGCGGCGAAGACCTGGGCCTCCATGCGCCCCAGGGCCTCCGCCAGGGCCTCGCCGGTCTCCCGGTAGGGGGCGGCGCTGTCAAAGAGGTCCCCGGCCAGCAGCACCAGCCGGACGCCGTGGCGGTTCACGTAGTCCGCCAGCCGGAAAACCAGTTCCCGGCTCTCCCGCCGCCGCTCCGTGGCCTGTCCCGGGGGCAGGGCGGCAAAGGCGCTGTCCAGGTGAAAATCCGCCGCGTGGATGAATTTCAGCATAAAAACACCCTTCTATAGCAATCCAATAAAATAACAGTGTATTGACTTGAGGTGTAGAATGTTATCAG
>CAMXNV010000132.1 GCA_947245315.1 uncultured Oscillibacter sp.
CACGGCCCGTTTTCTCGTTTTCTTCTGGAAGAAAATGAGAAAATGGGGGGTGCAATGAACCAGCCATCTTCATGGCTGAAATCTCCCCCGCCCGTCAGGGCGAGCACCCGCCCCCCTCTCAGGGGAGAAAGGAGCCCCCATGCCCTACAAAAACTATTTCCTCTCCTTGGGCTGCGCCAAAAACCAAGTCAACTGCGAACAGATGATGTCCCTGGTCCAGGCCGCGGGCCACGAAATCGTCCCCGACCCCGCCGGGGCGGACGTCGCCGTGGTCAACACCTGCGGCTTCCTGGCCTCCGCCTGCGAGGAGGCCATCGGCCACATCCTGGACCTGGCGGAGCTGAAACGGGCCGGGCTGCTGAAAAAAATCCTGGTCACCGGCTGCATGGCCCAGCGCTACCAGGCCGACGTCCTGGAGGAGCTCCCCGAGATCGACGGCATCCTGGGCACCGGCAGCTACGGCGACATCGTCCCGGCCATCGCCCAGGCCCTGGAGGAAAATCTCCGGCCCTGCCTCCTGGGAAACATCCACACCGCCCCCCAGAACGGGCCCCGGATTCTCTCCACGCCCCCCTGGTACGCCTACCTCCGCATCGCCGAGGGCTGCGACAACCACTGTGCTTACTGCGTCATCCCCTCCCTTCGGGGAAAGTACCGGAGCCGCCCCATGGGGGAGCTTCTGGACGAGGCCGCGGAGCTCAGCGCCGCCGGGGTGAAGGAGCTGCTGGTCATCGCCCAGGATATCACCCGCTACGGCACCGACCTGAACGGGGAGCACCAGCTGGCCGCCCTGCTCCGGGAGCTGGTCAAGCTGGACTTCCACTGGATCCGCCTCCACTACCTCTACCCCGACGAGATCACGGAGGAGCTCATCGACGCCGTCGCCCAAGAGCCCAAGATTCTCCCCTACCTGGACATCCCCATTCAGCACTGCAACGACGGCATCTTGAAGGCCATGAACCGCCGGGACACCAAGGCCTCCATCCGGGCCCTCTTCCGGACCCTGCGGGAGCGGATTCCCGGCCTGGTCCTCCGGACCAGCCTGATCGCGGGCCTCCCCGGCGAGGGAGAGGCGGAGTTCGAGGAGCTGTGCGACTTCCTCCGGGAGCAGAAAATCGAACGGGCCGGGGTCTTCCCCTTCTCCCCCGAGGAGGGAACCCGGGCGGCCCGGATGGACCACTCGGACGCCCAGGAGGCCGCCCGCCGGGCGGAGCTGGCGGTGGACGTCCAGTCGGACGTCATAGACGAATACAACGAGAGTGTCCTGGGGGAGGAGCGGGAGGTCCTCTGCGAGGGCTTCGACGGCCAGGCCCAGATGTTCTACGGCCGGAGCTACGCCGAGTCCCCGGAGATCGACGGCCGGATTTACTTCACCGCCGAAGAGGCCCCGGAGCCGGGGGACTTCGTCGCCGTCCGCCTCACCGGGGTCATGGACGGCGAGCTCACCGGGGAGCGAGTATGAAGAGGAGCCCACTGACGGAAATCCCCGGCGTGGGACCCCGCATTGCCGCCGTTATGGAGGCCCTGGGCATCCGCGAGACTACGGACCTCCGGGGCCGGGACCCGGAGGAGCTGTACCTCCGGGAGTGCGTCATGAAGGGCTACCGGGAGGACCGCTGCGCCCTGTACGTCTGGCGGGCGGCGGTGTACTACGCGGACCACGAGGTCCGGGACCCGGAGAAATTAAACTGGTGGTACTGGAAGGACAAAGCCTATCCGGAGGAGGAACAACCATGAATCTGCCGAACAAATTGACCATGCTCCGCATCATCCTGACGCCCATTTTTATGGCGGTGCTGTACTGGGGCTTCCCCGGCGCGGACTACGTGGCCCTGGCCATCTTCATCGTCGCCAGCCTGACGGACCTGCTGGACGGGAAGATCGCCCGGAAGTACCACCTCGTCACGGACTTCGGCAAGTTCGCCGACCCCCTGGCGGACAAAATCCTGGTGGTGGCGGCCCTGCTGTGGTTCGTGGAGACGGGCCGGATGCCCGCCTGGATGCTGATGATCGTCGTCACCCGGGAGTTCGCCGTCAGCGGATTGCGGATGATCGCCTCGGACAACGGGCGGGTCATCGCCGCCGGGTGGTCCGGGAAGGTGAAGACGGCCTCCACCATGGTGTGCCTGGTGGTGATGCTGTACCTGGGGGGTGTGCTGGCCGCCTACCGGGCCGGGGGCTATCTGACTGCCGTGCCCTGGGACCGTTATATCTCCTGGATTGACGCGGCCTGCGGCTGGGTCATCACCCTGACCACCCTGTACTCCGGCGTGGAGTATTTTGTGAAGAACAAGGACGTGATTCGGTCCGCTTGATGCTTTATGAATTAGTTTTATAAGTATCTTGCGGAAAGTTTTTCGTCATGAGATGACGTTCTAACGAGATAAACTGCAAAAGGCCCTCCCAGCCTGGCTTGTGCCGGGCCGGGAGGGCCTTGTGTTCCTTTATGCATTGTGTACCCGGCGCTCAGTCCGTCGCCCCCGCCCGCCAGTCCTGGATCACCTGGAGGAAGGCCTGTCCATAGCGCTCGGCCTTCACCCGGCCCACGCCGGAGACCTGTAAGAACTCCTCCAGGTTCAGGGGCCGGAGGGCCGCCATGTCCGCCAGGGTGGCGTTGGAGAAGACGACGTAGGCGGGAACACCCGCCTCCTGGGCCAGGCGGAACCGGAGGGACTTCAAGGCCGCCAGCAGGCTGCCGTCCACTTGCCGGGGAGCCTCCGGGGAGGCCGGAGCCGCCGGAGGGGGAGCCTCCTCCGCCCGCCGGGCCCGCTCCCGGATGGAGACCCGCTTCCCGCGGAAGAGCACGTCTCCCGCCTGGGCCGTCAGGCGAAGGACGGGGTACTCGCCGCCGCTGCTGAGCAGATAGCCCTCCTCAATCAGCGCGTCGATGTACTGCTGAATCCGATCCCGGTCCACGCCCTTCAGGGCCCCGTGGGTGGGGATTTGATCCAGGCCCAGCTGGAGGACCCGCTTGTCCCGGCTGCCCCGGAGGAGCTTGATGATGGCCGCGGCCCCCAGGCCGTAGGCATAGCGCTTTTCCACCCGGGCCACCGCCGAGAGAATCTTCTGGGCCTCCACGGTGATGTCCCGCTCCACGAAGTCCCCGGCGCAGTTGCCGCAGTTTCCGCAGCGCCCGCCGTGAATCTCTCCAAAGTAGTCCAGGATCTCCGCCCGGAGACAGCGGGCCGTCTTGCAGTAGGCCACCATGCGCTCCAGGCGCTCCAGGTCCCGCTCCAAACGGAGGGGGTCCCCCTCCTGGTTCTCCTGGGAGTTGGCGATCAGGAACTTGGCGGTGCGCACGTCCCCGGGGGCGTAGAGCAGGACGCAGCGGGCGGGGCTCCCGTCCCGTCCGGCCCGGCCCGCCTCCTGGTAGTAGCTCTCCAGGTCCTTGGGCATGTTGTAGTGGACCACAAAGCTCACATTGGATTTGTCGATGCCCATGCCAAAGGCATTGGTGGCCACCATGACCCGGGCCTGGTCGTAGACGAAGCCCTCCTGGCTCCGGCGGCGCTCGGCGTCCTCCATGCCGGCGTGATACCGGGCGGCGGGGACCCCTTGGGCCAGCAGGGAGGTATAGACGCCGTCCACCGTCTTCCGGGTGGAGCAGTACACAATGCCGCTCTGCTCCGGGCGCTCCGCCAGGAAGCGGCTGAGCCAGAGGTCCTTGTTCTTGGGCCGGACCACCTCAAAAAAGAGGTTGGGCCGGTCGAAGCCCGTGGTGATCCGAAGGGGGTCCCGGAGCTCCAGCAGGGTCTCGATGTCCCGGCGCACCGCCGCCGTGGCGGTGGCGGTGAAGGCCCCCACGGTGGGGCGCTCCGGCAGGGACTTCACCAGCCCGGCAATCTCCAGGTAGCTGGGCCGGAAGTCCTGGCCCCACTGGGAGACACAATGGGCCTCGTCCACGGCCACCAGGGAGACGGGGAGCTCCTGGAGCAGGCGGCGGAAGCCCTCGGCCTGTAGGCGCTCCGGGGCGATGTAGAGGAGCTTGCACTCCCCCCGCCGGATGCGGCGGTACACGTCCCGGTACTCCTCCGCCTCCAGGGAGGAGTTGAGGAAGGCCGCCGGGACCCCGGCCTGGGTCAGGGCGGCCACCTGGTCCTTCATCAGGGAGATCAGGGGGGAGATCACCAGGGTCATCCCCGGCAGCAGCAGGGCCGGGAGCTGGTAGCAGACGGACTTCCCCGCCCCGGTGGGCATGACGCCGACGGCGTCCCGGCCGGAGAGCAGGGCGTCCACCAGGGGCTCCTGCCCGGGGCGGAAGCCGCCGTGGCCGAAGTATTGCTTGAGCAGGGTCCGCCGTTCGTCCATGAGGGGGCCTCCTTTTCCGCGTCCCCGGCGGAGGGCCGGGTGGGTGTTGGGTCTATCTTACCATAGACGGCGGGCGGGGGCAAGCGGGGATTGGGGCGTCACTCCTCCCTAAAGAACAAAATCTCCCTGGTGGAATCCGGTATTAAATCTCTCAACCGCTCCAGGTCGTTCTCCTCCAGGCACTTCCGGGCACGGGATTCGCTGACGCACTGTTCTCCTATTCTTTTTCGAGGAATTTCCACCACCTTTACTCCATTGGAGGGCAGTATTCTCTTCATGGCCTCGTTATACGCAGACGTCACCTGGTCCTCCGGTTCCTCTCCTACAAATCGATAGGAAATATTCAATTTGGGAGCAATCTGCTCGGCAAATATCCGAATATCATACTCCGTAGAGTTGACGAGCTCCTCATCTACAATCTTCATGAAATACTGGGGGAACGTCTGTTGAGACAGTATAAACGCACCGCTCGGCACCACCATGACATTGGCCAAATCCGATACGCCCGCGCAGACCATGGCAAACCGCTCCTCAAATGTGAAAAGGGATTTATCCTCTTCCACCACAAACAGAATGAGAAAATCCACGGTTTCCAGAGCCTTCTCAATCAAGTAGCGGTGTCCCCGGGTAAAGGGGTTGCAATTCATGACAATGGAGCCAATTGTCCCGTGGGCAGATGGATCAAACTCCGAAAAGTAACGCTTCAGATAAGTCAGCTCCACAAAATTGCTGCTGGTTTTTTGGATGATCTCGTTTCCCGTTGACTCGCGCAGCACCGGAAGTATGCTCTGAAAAAATACCTCCGCCACTATTTGATTTACTTTGTGGTTCGTGTGCCGGGGACTGTCCGTAAACCAGTTCATTGGAAGCTGATAATCCTCGTAAATATCCGTCAGATTTATATAGCCGATGTCTTGAATCCCCAGACCCACTGCATCGTCGTATATGACAATATCCCCTTGCTTTAAGGGAAGCTGAAGGAGCTGTTCAACCAGATACTGTTTGGCGTGTTCCAGGTTGATTAAGGGAAATCCATAGTTCACAACTCTACAGGGAATTCCCTCTTGATTGAGAAATTCCTGCAAAAAGCTGGCAATGGTGTGCTTATCCTCCACAAAGGGGCCATAGGCAAAGCACAGGCCAAACAGGTAAACACCGCGCTCGTAGTGCTCCGGCTGTCCCACCGTCATCCGTTCGTTATGGTGTATATGGAGTAGAGGCTCGTCGGCGTCGCAAAGCTTATAAATGCCGGATTGCATGTAAACGGAAAACGGCAAGGGAAATACCTGTTGATCATATTCCTCCCTGTAAGCGTCCTGAAAAAAGCCCTCTTTCCGCAGCCGGTCCGTGGAATACTTAACCGCAAAGGGAACGCTCCCTTGATCTTGTGAAGGGTCCGTATAATAGTCCCGATATTTGGCACGAATTCTTTCCATAAAAGCCGCATAATAGCCGCTTTGATTTTCCTTTACGTTATAAGCCAAAAAGCGTACTCCCCGCTTTTTCAGAAGTTCCGCTTCCGCCACGATATTATTCTGACAGGTCTTCACAAAATTTCTGCATGAAGTAAATGAATCTGCGCTTCCTCTTTGCAGCATATGCCGCAAAGCCTTTCCGCCCTCAGCCTCTCCCTCATCCAGAAAGAGTATCCAATCCACTTGGTTTATATAATCCAAAATCTCTCTGCAATCTATGGGCAGCAAT
>CAMXNV010000133.1 GCA_947245315.1 uncultured Oscillibacter sp.
AAAAGCGAGATGGAGGCCCTGATCCAGTCCCTGGAGGAGCGCCGCCGGGGGGAGAGCTACGCCTACGTCAAGGCCATGGCGGAGCGGCTGGGCCCCCTGGGGGAGTTCGGCCGGAACAGCATGGTCCGGGGCCCGGAGCCCCTGGGCCCCGGCCGGACGGAGTACAACCACCGGCCCCGGGACCTCCTAAAGGCCATGGCGGAGCTCCAGAGCCGGGCGGAGCGGCGGCTGCCGCCTCCCCGGGCGGCCTTTCAGGACATCGCCCGTCATGAGCCCTATCCCGTGGAGCACAAGGCCCTGGAGATTCTCCGCCGCCTGCGGGACCGGGGGGTCACCCGCTTCCGCCAGCTCTTCCGGGGCAGCCGGAGCCGCAGCGAGATCGTGGCCACCTTCCTGGCGGTGCTGGAGCTGTGCCGGGCCCACGTGCTGCAACTGACGGGCTCGGAGTCCGAGTGTACCGTCCGGCAGGTGGGCGAGCCGCCGGAGCACCTGGTCCCCCGGGAGGGGGGCCCAAACGAAGGAGAGACCAATGGAACGAACGGAAATTGAAGCCGCCGTGGAGGCGATTCTCTTCGCCTCCGGGGAGCCGGTGCCGGTGAAGCGCCTCTGCGCCGCCCTGGACCTGGCCCGCCCGGCGGTGGAGCGGGCCCTCCAGGACCTCCGGGACCACTGCGCCTTTGAGCGCCGGGGCATCCGCCTGGCCCAGATGGAGGACAGCTGGCAGCTCTGCTCCGCCCCGGAGTACGGGGACGCGGTCCACCGGGCCCTGGAGGTCCGCAAGCCCGCCAAGCTCAGCCAGCCCGCCCTGGAGGCTTTGACCATCATCGCCTATTACCAGCCCACCACCCGGGCTTACGTGGACCAGATCCGGGGGGTGGACAGCTCTTATACCATGAGCCTGCTGCTGAACCGGGACCTGATCGAGGAGTGCGGGCGGCTCCAGGTGCCGGGGAGGCCCCGGCTGTACCGAACCACCAAGCAGTTTCTCCGGGCCTTTCACCTCAACAGCCTGGAGGACCTGCCGGAGCTGGAGACCCTGGGAGAGCCGGAGAACGAGGTGCAGATGCGCCTGGACGACCAGGGGGAGATCGTAGAGGAGGCGGAGACGGAATAGAGAGGGGGAATGTCTGTGGCCTGGTTCTGGCTGGCAATCGCCGCGCTGCTGCTCCTGCTGCTTTGTACCCGGGTGGGCGTCCGGGCGGCCCTGGACGGAGAGGGAGTGTTTCACCTGGACCTGCGGGTGGGCCCGGTTCGGGTCCGCCTCCTGCCCGCCGGGAAGAAAAAGGCGAAGCAGCCCAAGGAAGCCCATGAAAAGCCCGCAAACCCCAAGAAACCCAAGAAACCTGAGAAGGAGACGAAAAAGCTCTCCTTCACCCTGGAGGACGGGAAGGACGCCCTCCGGACCCTGCTCCCGGCCCTGAAGCGGGCCCTGGGACGGACCCGCCGGGGCATCCGGATTCAGCCCCTCCGGCTGTCCCTGACCCTGGGGGGACGGGAGGACCCCGCCGCCGCGGCCCAGCTCTACGGAGAGCTCCAGGCCGCCGTGTGGACGGGGATGCCCCTGGCGGAGAAGCTGCTGGACATCCGGGACCCGTACCTCCACACCGGCGTGGACTTCGAGGCCTCCGCCCCGGCGGCGGAGGGGGAGGTGGGAATCACCCTCCGGATCGGCACCCTGCTGGCGGTGGGCTTCGGCCTGGCCTTCCCGGCCCTGGGCTGGTTCCTCCGCTGGCGGAAGCGCTGCAAGCACCGCCCGCCGAAGCCGGAGAAGCGCCCTCCCTGTCCCCAGGAGGAGACGGGGTGAGCGCCCTCGCCGCTCTTTTGTAAGGAAAAACCGCAACATAGAAAGGATGGACAGATGGACAGCACAATGGAAAAAAAGCACCCGGTGGACGAGCTGATGCGCTCCACCATGGAGAAGATCCGGGAGATGGTAGACACCAACACGATTGTGGGCCAGCCCATCCACACCCCCGACGGCGTGACCCTGATCCCCATTTCCAAGGTCAGCTTCGGCTTCGGCACTGGCGGCGGGGACTACGGCAAGGTCCAGCCCCGGCCCTTCGGCGGCGGCGGCGCAGCCGGGGTGAAGATTGACCCCGTGGCCTTCCTGGTCATCAAGGACGGCATCACCCGGGTGCTGCCGGTGGCGGTGCCGCCGGTGTCCACCGTGGACCGCATCGTGGAGATGGTGCCGGACCTGATGGATAAGGCGGAGCAGTTTTTGGACAAGAAAAAGGCGGAGAAGGAGCAAGAATCCCTCTGAGCCGGGCATACTAGCATCACTTGACTGACTGGAGTGATGACGTTTGCCGAGACATTTACGGCGGGCCGGGGCGCTGCTGGCGCTGGCGGCCTGCCTGCTGGCGGGGCGGGCCCGGGGGGTGGAGACCTCCGCCTCCGCCGCGCTGCTGATGGACGCGGACAGCGGCCGGGTGCTCTATGAGCAGAACGCCCACGCCCGGATGCTGATCGCCAGCACCACCAAGATTATGACGGCCCTGGTGGCCATCCGGGACGGCTGCCTGTCCGACACCGTGCGGGTGAGCCGGGAGGCCGCCTGTACCGAGGGCTCCGCCATGTACCTGAAAGAGGGGGAGGAGCTGACCCTGGAGACCCTGCTCTACGGCCTCCTCCTCTGCTCCGGGAACGACGCCGCCGTGGCGGTGGCGGAGCACGTGGGGGGCAGCGTGGAGGGCTTTGTGGAGCGGATGAACGACACCGCCCTGGAGCTGGGGATGGAGGACTCCTCCTTTGCCAACCCCAACGGCCTGGACCATGAGCTCCACTACTCCACCGCCTACGACATGGCCCTGCTGGCCCGGGCGGCCCTGGAGAACGAGACCCTGGTCCGCATCGCCTCCACCCGGAGCGTCACCGTCGGGGGCCGGACCATGACGAACCACAACAAGCTCCTGTCCATGCAGGAGGGCTGCCTGGGGCTGAAAACCGGCTACACCCGGGCGGCGGGCCGGACCCTGGTGAGCTGCGCCCAGCAGAACGGCCAGCGGCTCATCGCCGTGACCCTCCAGGACGGCAACGACTGGGCGGACCACCAGAGCCTCTACGCCTACGGCTTCGCCGCCTACCCGGCGAAGCGGGCGGCCCGGCTGGGCCAGGAGCTGGCCCGGCGGGAGGGTGTCCCCCTGCTGGCGGCGGACGGCTTCGCCTGGCCCCTGGCGGAGGGAGAGACGCTGGAGACCCGGCTGGAGCTGGACCGGCCCCTGGAGGCGCCTCTCCGGGCGGGAACCCGGGTGGGGGAGGCGATCTTCTCCCTGAACGGGGAGGAGGTGGGCCGGGTGGGCCTGTTGACCGGACGGGACTTCACCCTGCCAAGCGCCGGCCCTCCGGCGGAGGCCGCCCTGGCCACACTGCGGAAGTATAGGTGAGACGATGGAAGAACGGCTGCAAAAGCTCCTCTCCGCCGCCGGGGTCTGCTCCCGGCGGGCGGCGGAGGGTTACATCCAAGAGGGACGGGTCACCGTCAACGGCGCCGCCGCCCGGCTGGGGGACAGGGCCGACCCGGAGCGGGACGACGTCCGCCTGGACGGGCGGACTGTCCGCCCGGCGAAGGAGACGGTCACCCTCCTCCTGAACAAGCCCCGGGGCTACGTGGCGACCCTCTCCGACGAGAAGGGACGGCGGACCGTGGCGGACCTGGTGCGGGACTGCGGCGTCCGGGTGTACCCCGTGGGGCGGCTGGACCTGGACTCCGAGGGCCTGCTGCTGCTGACCAACGACGGGGCCCTGGCCCAGCGGCTGACCCACCCCTCCCGAGAGGCGGAGAAGACCTATCACGTCTGGGTCCGGGGCCCGGTGGAGGGAGCGGAGAAGCGGCTGGCCGCCCTCCGGGAGCTGGAGGGAGAGCCCATCCGCCCCGCCAAGGTGCGGCTCCTCCGCCGGGGGGCCGGGACGGCCCGGCTGGCCGTCACCATCCACGAGGGGAAGAACCGGCAGGTCCGGCGGATGTGCGCCGCCTGCGGGCTGACGGTGGAGCGGCTCCGCCGGGTGCGGGAGCACACCCTGTCCCTGGGGGATTTGCCTCCGGGGAAGTGGCGGGCGCTGACGCCGGAGGAGACGGCGGCCTTGAAGGGACCGTGAGGGGCCGGTTTTTGATGGAGTTTATAAAAGGATGTGAAAGGAACCCGTTGGGGTTCCTTTTTCTTGTGTTCGCCGGTTTTTCCTCTGGCTTTTTTTCGTCAAGGCCTTGCTATTTCCGGCAAAATCCGCTATGATTATTATAAAGTCTTTATATAGGTAGCAAAGTGAAAGCCATAAAACCGACAGGGGATGAGGAGATATGACCAAAGCGCCCACCAGCAATATGGACGTCAAGCGGCGGAACCGGGCCAGCACGCTGCGCTGCGCCCTGGAGTGCGGCCGGGTATCCCAGCAGGAGCTGAGCCGCCGCCTGGAGCTGAGCTGGCCCACGATTCTGCAAAATGTGAAGGAGCTGGCGGCCCTGGGCCTGCTCCGGGAGGACGGGGTCTATGACTCCACCGGGGGCCGGAAGGCCCGGGCCTACGTCCCCGTGCCCGAGGGCCGGGTGGCCGTGGGGCTGGACGTGGCCCGGGACCATGTGAGCGTGGTGCTGGTGGACCTCCAGGGCCGTCTGCTGGAGAAGGCCCGGGGGGCCCTCCGCTTCTCCCGGGAGGAGGTGTATCTCCGCTATCTGGGGGGCCTGGTCCGCCGCTTTGTGGAGACCTACCAGGCGGAGGAGCGCCTGCTGGGCGTGGGGATCGCCCTGCCGGGAATTGTAGACGGGGGGCTGTTGCGGGACTCTCCGGAGCCGGAGATGAAGAATCTGCCCCTGACCCTGCTGGAGGAGCAGTTCCCCTGGCCCTGCCGCTTTCTCAGCGCCGCCCACGCCGCCGGGCTGGCGGAGGGGGGCTCCGGGGATTTGATCTATCTCTCCCTGGGGGACAGCGTGGAGGGGGCCGTCCTCCGGGGCGGGCGCCTCTGGAAGGGGGACCGGCTCCGGGCCGGGTCTTTTGGGCACAGCACCCTGGCGCCGGGGGGCCGCCGCTGCCGCTGCGGAAGGGCGGGGTGCCTGGACGCCTATTGCTCCGCCCAGGTCCTGTCGGACCAGGCGGGGGGCAGCCTCAGCGCCTTTTTCCAGGCCCTCCAGGCCGGGGACCCGGAGAAGCGGGAGCGCTGGCGGGAGTACCTGGAGTACTTGGCGGTGGCGGTGAACAACCTCCACGCCGGGTTTGACTGCGACATTGTGGCTGGAGGGCCCGTGGGAGCCTACCTGGGAGAGTTCGGGGAGCTGCTCCGGGCGCTGCTGGCGGAGCGGAATCCCTTTGGGCCCGACGCGTCCTATTTGAAGGAGTGCCGCTGTGAGGAGGAGCCCGCCGCCATCGGGGCGGCCATGGCCCAGGTGGAGGCCTATTTGGAGGACCCCTGCTGAGAAAAAAGGAACCCGTAAGGGTTCCTTTTTCTTTTGGGGGGAGCTCCGGTGGCTCTTTCGAAAAGTATTGTATCAAAAAGGACTATATTAAAATGCCAAAACCAAACGGCTATCGGAGTCTGCATCTGATTGTCGCTGTCCCTATTCCCTTTCAGACCGGCGCTCAGAAAGTGATCTGTGAATTGCAGCTTCGTACAACAGCGATGGACACCTGGGCAGTGTTGGAACACAGCCTGCGCTACAAAAAGGATAGGCCATGCGGCCAAGAGATTGAGCGAGAATTACTGGAATGTGCGGATATGCTTTCCAAGACAGATACTAAAATGCAGAGGATTGCGGAGCAACTTCGGATTTTTGCATGATGCTCTTCGGCATCAAGTAGGGCAGTGAGAAAACACTACTTGGCAAGCAGTGCCTTTGTCCCCACAAAGGCTCAAAACTGATTTCCGGCGTGACCGACGGAAATCAGTTTTTGCTTGTTGGTGGCACAGTCCCC
>CAMXNV010000134.1 GCA_947245315.1 uncultured Oscillibacter sp.
CTCCCTTTTCCACATGCATGGTCAGGCCGTTGAGGGCCTTGCCGTTCTTATAATGTTTGATTAGATTACTTGTCTGGAGAATGTAGTCCATTTCCTTGCCTCCTTGGTTGGGATGATTCCATTCTACCATACAGCGGTTAAGAAAGCGGTTAAGGAAATGGATAAGAAAAGGTAAAGAGATTTAAGGTTTCTTTAAATGCTTTCTGTTCGCGCCCCGGCGGCGTTCAATCCGCCAGTTTGAACCCGATCCCCCAGACCGCCTCTATGACCTCCCCCGCCCCCGCCTCCCGCAGCTTTCGGCGAAGATTGCTCACATGCACCTTCAGCGACGCCTCCACACAGTCCGGGGTCTCCGCGCTCAGCCGGTCCAGCAGCCTGGATTTCGCTATCACCCGGCCGGGATTCTCCATCAAAATCTTCAATATTCCAAACTCCGTCCGGGTCAGATGGACGGCCGCGCCGTCCAGCGTGACCTCCCGTCTCTCCGGGTCCAGGGCGAGCCCGCTGCGGTGGAGCAGCCCGTCCCGCCGTCCCTTCTGCCGGAGCTGGACCGCGATCCGGGCCAGCAGCTCCCGGGTGTCAAAGGGCTTGGTGAGATAGTCCGCCGCCCCGCCCAGCAGCAGCGACACCTTCCCCTCCACCTCCGCCTTGGCGGAGAGCACGATCACCGGCAGCCCCGACAGCCGGGGCAGAACCTCCTCCCCGCTCAGCCCCGGCAGCATCAGGTCCAGCAGCACCAGGTCCGGCCTGCGGCCGTCCAAAAGCAGAAGCGCCTCCGTCCCCGAGTAGGCCCGCAGGACCTCGCAGCCCTCCCGGCGCAGCAGCTCCTCCAGCATATCCCCGATATATACGTCGTCGTCCACGACGGCAATCACCGCCCCGGTCATAGAGGCAGCTCCACCTTCTCCACCGACACCGTCCCGTCCTCCCCCGTCTCCAGCAGAGCCAGGGTGGGCCGGGCCCGCAGGGGCCGGGGATAGGAGCAGCTGCCCGGATTCAACCACAGCCGGTCCGGCGCCCGCTCCTCCTCGTACCGGTGGGTGTGGCCGCAGACCACCACGCTCACCCCCGTCAGGTCCCACGGCACGTCCGCCCGCCTGTGGGCCACGCAGAAGCACACCCCGCCCAGCTCCAGCCGCGCCACCCGGGGCAGCTCCCGGGACCAGCCGCCCCAGTCGTTGTTGCCCCGAACCCCGTAGACGGGGGCGATGCGCTCCAGGGTCCACAGCACCTCCGGCCCGTCAAAATCCCCCGCGTGGAGGATGCAGTCCACGTCCCGCAGCCGCTCCGCCGTCTCCGGCCGCAGCCGCCCGTGGGTGTCCGAGATCACGCCGATGCGCATAGCTTCCTCCTCTCTCTACTCCGCCAGCATGGCGGCGAAGGCCTCCTCCGTCAGCACCGGAACGCCCAGCTCCTCCGCCTTGCGCAGCTTGCTGCCCGCGTTCTCCCCGGCCACCACATAGGAGGTTTTCCTGCTCACCGCCGCCGCCGCCTTGCCGCCCCGGGCCTCGATCATGGCGGCGGCCTCGTCCCGTGTGAAGCGCTCCAGAGCCCCGGTGAGGACGAAGGTCAGACCCTTGAACTGCTCCCCGGCGCTCCGTTGGGCCGCCTCCATGGAGACCCCCGCCTCCTTCAGCCGTCCGATGAGGTGCTGCGACTGGGGGCTGTCCAGCCACGAGCGGATATAGGCGGCGGTGACGGCCCCCATGTCGCCGATCTCCGTCAGCTCCTCCTCCGTGGCCCGGGTCAGCGCGTCGAAGTCGCCGAAGTGGGCGGCCAGAATCTTCCCCGTCTTCTGCCCCACCTGCCGGATGCCCAGGGCGTAGAGCAGACGCTCCAGCCCCCGGCCCCGGCTGGCTGCGATGGCGTCTATTGCGTTCCGGGCGGACTTCTTCCCCATGCGCTCCAGCCCCTCCAGCTGCTCCTCGGTCAGGAAATACAGGTCCGCCGGGGTTTTGACCAGCCCCGTGTCGATGAGCTGGCCCATGACGGCGGGGCCCACGCCGTCGATGTCCATAGCGTCACGGCTGGCAAAGTGGATCAGATTCCGGTGGCGCTGGGCGGGGCACTCCGCTCCGGTACACCGCAGGGCGGCCCCGTCCTCGTCCCGGACCACAGCCGCCCCGCACACCGGACAGACCGGGGGCAGGCGGTAGGGCTCCGTCCCCTCGGGCCGCCGGTCGTACAGGACCTCCACCACCTCCGGAATGATCTCCCCCGCCTTCTGCAGCACCACGGTGTCACCGACGCGGATGTCCTTCTCGTCAATAAAATCCTGGTTGTGCAGGGTGGCGCTGGTCACCGTGGTTCCCGCCAGGCGCACCGGCTCCACCACCACCTTGGGGGTCAGCACCCCTGTCCGGCCCACCTGCACCACGATGTCAACAACCCGGCTGGGCTTCTTTTCCGGCGGGTACTTGTAGGCCACGGCCCACCGGGGACACTTGGCCGTGCTGCCCACCGTCCGGCGCTCCGCCAGGGAGTTGACCTTCACCACCGCCCCGTCCATATCGAAGGGAAGCGCCTCCCGGCTCTCTCCCAGGCGCACGATCTCCTCGTTGACCGCCCGCGCCATATCCAACACCTTGTAGGGAATCGTCTGGAAGCCCTGGGAGGCGATGTAGTCGATGGTCTCCCCGTGGGTTGCAAACTCCCGGCCCTCCGCCAGCTGGAGGTTGAAAACCCGGATGTCCAGCAGCCGTCTGGCGCAGATTTTCGGGTCCAGCTGCCGCAGGGAGCCGGCGGCGGCGTTGCGGGGGTTGGCGAAGAGGGCTTCGCCGCTCTCCTCCCGCCGCTGGTTGAGCTTGTGGAAAACGTTTTTGGGCATGAAGACCTCCCCCCGCACGATGAGGCGGGGGAGCTTGTCCGGCAGCGTCATGGGGATGGACTTGATGGTTCGGAGATTTTCCGTCACATCCTCCCCCTTCCTCCCGTCCCCCCGGGTGGCCCCCCGTACAAACAGGCCGTCCCGGTACTCCAGGGCCACGCTCAGTCCGTCCACTTTGGGCTCCACGCTGTAGGAGACGCTCTCCAGCGCCTCCTCCATCCGCTGGGCGAACTCCGCCACCTCCTCCGGAGAGAACACGTCCTGCAGACTCTCCAGGGGCACGGGATGCTCCACCTCCTGAAAGCTGTCCAGCACCGCGCCCCCCACCCGCTGGGTGGGGGAGTCGGGGGTGACCTCCTCCGGGTGCTCCGCCTCCAGCTCCTCCAGCCGCCGGAGGAGCCGGTCGTACTCGTAATCCTCCATGGCGGGATCGTCCAGCACGTAGTAGCGGTAGCCCGCCTCGTTCAGCGTCTCCCGCAGACGCTTCATTTCGCTCTTGTACTCCATAGCTTCTCTCCTCAGATAGTTTCGCGGCTGCGGCTTTCCCCCGGCGTCCGCGGAGGCGGGGAGCCCCCTCACCCGTTGTTGATCGAATACTCAAAGGCGTCGTCCTGCATAGCATTCCCGGAATCGAAGTATGTATAAGTGCCGGGCACCTCGCCCACAATGACGGTCTCCGCCACGGCGAAGGAGTTGGAAACCTCCGTCCCCGTGCGAAAGCCGGGGAGCAGGATAGACATAGACACGTCCACGCACAGCAGAATCCGGTGGGTGGTCTGGTTGATGCCCGCATGGGAAAACTCGTTTTCAAACCGCGCCGAGCAGCTTCCGACAGACTGCATCCGCACGGAGAGCACAGGCCCCCGGCCCGCCAGAAAGGCGGAGCCGCTGAGCGTGCCCAGCGGGATGCCCAGCTCGATGTCCGACATCCCCCCCAGCCGATCCAGAATATCCCGGGTGATGGCGGCCTGAAGGCGGTTGAACTCCGCCATATTGCTCACCAGGGCGGCCACGCCGCCGCTCTCGTTTTTCTCCAGGGTAATCAGCTGGTTATACTGAATCTCCCCGCTGTCCACCGCAGTGCCGACTGCCTCCGCCGCAATGCGGTTGACCATGTTGGACACCCGCGTCACCGCCAGACTGCCCAGAATGGAGCGCAGATGGCCGGTCCCCACCACAGCGAGGACCACAAGGACGCAGGCAAGAAAAAAGCAGAAAAATTTCGCCCTCTGCCGGGGCTCCAGGGGGGGACGGCGGCGCATAGGATCATCACCTCATGTTCAGCCTATGCGCCGCCGGCTTTTCCCTATTCCGGTTTTCTCTCCCCTCACAGGGAAAGCCCGGCGGCAATTTCTCGATAGGCGGAGCTTCCGTCCAGCGCGGTTCCGCAGGTGTCCGCCCACGCCGGGATGTCCCTGCTGTTGATAAGGCCGCGCACAGCCGCTACTCCGGCAGGGCGTTCACCAGGTCCTTGAACACCCGGCCCCGCTCTTCAAAATTTTTGAAGCGGTCGAAGGAGGTGCCGGCGGGAGACAGCAGCACCACGTCCCCCGCTCCGGCGCTCTCGTCCGCCAGACGCACCGCCGCCGGATAGTCCTCCGCCGTCAGGATTTTTAACCCCTGATAGTTCTCCGCCGTCTCCACCGCCTCCCGGATCACCGCCTGCGTAGCCCCGCAGAGAATCAGCAGCTTTACATGGTCGTTCACTACCGGGCCCAGAGGGGCGTAGCTGACGCCCTTGTCCTTCCCTCCGGCAATGAGGATCACCTTCGTCCGGAAGGAGCGCAGCCCCGCTATAGTCCGGCTGGGGCTGGAGGCGATGGAGTCGTTGTACCACCGCACCCCCCGGCGCTCCCGCACCAGCTCGATGCGGTGCTCCACGCCGCCGAAGGTCCGGGCGAAGCCGCGAATGGTCTCATCGGGGACCAGTCCCTGGACCGCGCATATGGCCGCCATATAGTTCTCCACATTGTGCTCCCCGGGCAGCAGGATGTCCGCCAGAGGCAGCACCGGCCGCGCCCCCTTCCCGTCCCCGTACCAGACGGCCTCCTCCCGCAGGAAGCAGCCACGGGGCGGACTCTGCGGCGGCAGGCGGGTAAAAAAGTCCGTCCTGCCAGCTGTTCTGCCGGCGAGCTCCCGGGTGATCGCATTGTCCCAGTTGCACACCGCCCGGTCCTCCGCCGTCTGGAAGGCCAGCAGATTGGCCTTGGCCTCCACGTACTCCGCCATATCCGTATGCACGTCCAGGTGGTTGGGGGCCAGGTTGGTCAGCACCGCGACGCGGGGGCTCTTTTTCATGGTCAGCAGCTGAAAGGAGCTCAGCTCCACCACGGCCCAGTCCGAGGGACGGATGTCCTCCGCCTCCGGGAGCAGGGGGCGCCCGATGTTGCCCCCCAGGTGGACGGTGTGGCCCACCGCCTCCAGCAGACGGGCGATGATGGTGGTTGTGGTGGTCTTCCCGTCGCTGCCCGTCACCGCCAGAATGGGGCAGGGGCACACGTCAAAGAATACCTCCATCTCCGATGTGATCTCACCGCCCCGCCTCCGGACCTCCTCCAGAAAGCGGGGGTGCAGGCCGGGGGTGCGGAAGATCACGTCCTGATCCAATCCCTCCAGGTAGTCCGCCCCCAGGCGCAGCCGGCAGCCCATGGCCTCCAGCTCGTCCGCCTGGGGCCCCAGGGCCTCCCGGCTCTTTTTGTCGCAGGCGGTCACCTCGACCCCCGCTTCCCGCAGCAGCTTCACCAGCGGCCGGTTGCTGACGCCCACGCCAATGACCGCCGCCCGTTTATTTTTCAGCGTCTCCAAGTATCCCTTCAGGGTCATAGAGCTCCCTCCCTCATATTCCATTGCTTCAATATAGCACGCCGCGCCGACGAAATCCGGCGATTTCTACCGTCTCTCAGATCCGCTCCCCCAGCTTTTCGCTGTACTCCCGGCGGAAGTCTCCGTAGCACCCGGCGTCCAGGGCCTCCCGAATGCGCTCCATCAGGGTGTTGTAGAACCAGAGGTTGTGCATCACCGCCAGGCGCATGGCCAGCATCTCCTCCGCCTTGAAGAGGTGGCGGAG
>CAMXNV010000135.1 GCA_947245315.1 uncultured Oscillibacter sp.
TATAGGCGGCGATTGCAAGTATTTTTCCGCAATTGGGCGGGATCGGGCGAAAATATTTTGAGAAAAGGAACCGGCGGCCTCCCCCGCCCGCCGGGAGGGCCGGTTTCGCCGTCCGGGGATGCTTTTCTATAGGATAGCACAAAACGGGCCGGAATTCCAGGACTTTTTCTGATTTGGGAGTGTCCGAACGCGCACTTTATGACGTTTGATATTTCCCTGGCATTGTGTAGGGGCGATTATCAATCGCCCCTCCTCCGGGAAGTCCGGCATTTGAAGAGGACGGGCGGCTGATAGCCGCCCCTACAATAAAATCTGCCAATCGGACACACCCCTTCTGATTTCGGCGGCGCCGCCCCTTC
The DNA here is from genome assembly GCA_947245315.1 of uncultured Oscillibacter sp. Lineage (GTDB taxonomy): Bacteria > Bacillota > Clostridia > Oscillospirales > Oscillospiraceae > Oscillibacter. The sequence goes on from CAMXNV010000135.1 coordinate 360, forward strand.
CGCGCCCTCCCAGGACGGCAAAAGCCGCCCATGACCTCTCCGGCCATGGACGGCAGATTTCTCGCTGCATCTCCGGCGCTCCCGGCGGGCTCAGTCCGCCTCCTCCTCGCCGGGGCGGTCCTCCGGCTCCTCCGCCGCCAGCTGCTCCAGCAGCACCTTGATGTCCGCCAGCAGCTGATTCTGATAGGACAGGGCGCAGCGGATATAGTGCATCGCCGGCTCCGGCGCGGCGGCCCGGCCTCCCCCCTCCACGGGGTGGGGCCAGCGGCGGACCTCCGGCTCGGGGTGTCCGGCCCGCGGGGCCCCCGTGCCCCAGCCCGCCGAGCCGGGACCGCCCCCGGGAAACCGGGAGGCCGGTACGGCCCGCACGGTGCGCTCACCGGACGGGGACCGGCCCCGGCCATGTTGACGATTTGCCATGATAAGGGTCCCTCCTCGCGCGGCGTTCAGTCGCCGCGGTATTTTTTGCGGGTGGCGATGCCGCCCCGGATGTGCCGCTGGGCCTTGTTCACGTCCAGCACTTCCTTGACCTGTAGGTACAGCGGACGGTTGAACAGGGGCAGCCGCTCGGAGATGTCCTTGTGCACCGTGCTCTTGCTGACGCCGAACCTCTGGGCGGCGGCCCGAACTGTGGCCCGGTTTTCTATGATGTAAAGAGCCAGGCGCTCCGCCCGCTCCTCCATGTTTCCCTTCAAAACACCCTCACTCCCTGCCTCTTGTTGGTCCATCCTATGCGCCCCGGCGGCGGGATATGTTTCCGGAGGGGAAAGAGCCCGGAAAGGAGAGCAAAAAGTTGGGCCCGGTTTTTCCGGAGGGACGAAAAAAGCTCTTGACATGGAGTGGGCTCCACATGGTATGCTGGGCTCATCAAAAAGAAGGAGGGTTCGCGATGCGATACCGTGTTTTGGGCCGGAGCGGCCTGCGGGCCGGGGAGATCGGCGTGGGCTGCGAGGGCTTCCTGGAGAAGACGCCGGAGGAGGTCCGGGAGTGGGTGGACGTGATGGAGGCCGCCGGGGTCAACTGCATCGACCTCTACGCCCCCCATCCGGACTTCCGCTCAAACCTGGGCCGGGCCCTCCGGGGCCGGAGGGAGAAGTTCATCCTCCAGGCTCATCTCTGCACCATCTGGAAGGACGGGCAGTACAAGCGGACCCGGGACATGGCCGAGGTCCGGGAGGGCTTTGAGGACCAGCTCCGCCGTCTGGAGACGGACCACGTGGAGATCGCCATGGTCCACTATGTGGATTCCCTGGCGGACTGGGAGCAGGTCCGGACGGGGCCCGTCATGGACTACGCCCTGGCGCTGAAGGCCCGGGGCACGGCGGGCTGCCTGGGCCTCTCCAGCCACAACCCCCAGGTGGCCCTGGCGGCGGCGGAGTCCGGCCTCATCGACGTGCTGATGTTCAGCGTGAATCCCTGCTACGATCTCCAGCCCGCCGGGGAGGACGTGGAGGAGCTCTGGGCCCCCAAGAACTACGCCGCCCCCCTGGTGAACATGGACCCGGAGCGCCAGGCCCTCTACGAGACCTGCCAGCGGCTGGGGGTGGGCATCACGGTGATGAAGGCCTTCGGCGGCGGGGACCTGCTCAGCGGGGAGCTCTCCCCGGCGGGGAGGGCCCTGACGGACTTCCAGTGTCTCCAGTACGCCCTGGACCGGCCCAGCGTGGGCTGCGTCATGTCCGGGGCCAGGAGCCTGGAGGACCTCCGGCGGAGCATTGCCTTCGAAGATGCGCCGGAGGAGGAGCGGGACTACGCCGCCGCCCTGGCGGCCCTGCCCAAGATCAGCTGGAAGGGGCACTGCATGTACTGCGGCCACTGCGCCCCCTGCCCCAAGGGCATCGAGGTGGCCAATGTCACCAAGTTTTTGAACCTGGCCCTGGCCCAGGGGACCGTGCCGGAGACGGTGCGGGAGCACTACGCCGCCCTGGCCCACGGGGCCGGGGAGTGCGTCCGCTGCGGGGCCTGTGAGAAGCGCTGTCCCTTCGCCGTGCCCGTCATGGAGAACATGGCCCGGGCGGCGGAGCTCTTTGGGAGGTGAGGACCATGGGCCAAATCCGCACGGTCCTCGTCCTGGACGGCCAGGGGGGCGGCGTGGGCAGCCAGCTGGTGAAGCTGCTGCGCCCCAGGCTTCCGGAGGACTGCCGCCTCCTCTGCGTGGGGACCAACGTGGCGGCCACGGGAGCCATGCTCCGGGCGGGAGCCGCCCAGGGAGCCACGGGGGAGAACGCCGTGCTCTACAACGCCCCCCGGGCGGACCTGATCCTAGGCCCCATCGGCGTCATCCTGGCGAACGGCATCCTGGGGGAGGTGTCCCCCGCCATGGCCGCCGCCGTCTCCGGCTCCGGGGCCGTGAAGATCTTGATTCCCTCCGCCTCCTGCGGGGTCCACGTGGCGGGGGTGGAGGAGCGCCGCCTGGAGGAGTACCTCCGGCAGGCGGCGGACCTGGCGGCCCGGGAGCTGGGCCTATGAGCTTCCTGGAGACCGCCCGGGAGCACTGGGCCCGCTACCCTCTGATGGAGCCCCAGGACTTCGCCAAGCTGGCCTATCAGAGCGCCTTCGGCCCCGCCCATATGGTTCAGAGCCCGGACAGGGTCCTGGCGGCCCTGCTGGCGGAGCGGAAAGAGGCCGGGGCGGAGCCCCTTCCCATAGAGCCCATCGGGAACGGCCTGTGCCGCTTCCACATCACCCAGGCCCTCTCCACCCTCTCGGAGCTGCCGCTGGTGGGGCGGATGTTCACCCTGACCGTGGCCTCCGTGGAGGGGACGGAGGCCGGGCTGGCGGAGCGGCTGGAGGCCCTGGAGGCCCTGCCCGTCCCGGGGCTGGGGGAGTACCTGGCCTCCTGGCGGCGGGAGGGCTGCCCGCCGGTTTCCCACAGCGAGGCCTTCCGGAGGGCCTACAACCCCCACTACCGGGTTTTGCAGACGAAGCTGGCGTCCTTCCTCCCGGCCCTGGTTCCCCTGGACCGGCTGAGCCGGGAGCACTACGCCGCGTATCTGCGCCTGCCCCGCCCGGGGGATCAGGGGCCGGGGGAGCGCCCCAGCGCCTATCTGCGGAGGCACGGTGTCCAGCCCTATCTTGCGGCCGTGGACGGCCGGTGCGGCAGCGGGAAGACGGGCTTCTCCGGCATCGCGGAGCAGCTGATTCCCGGGGCGAAGCACATCGCCCACATGGACGACTTCTATCTCCCCTGGGAGCGCCGGGCCCCGGACTGGATGGAGGTCCCCGCCGGGAACATGGACCTGGAGCGGCTCCGGAGGGAGATCCTGGATCCGGTGCGGGAGGGGAGGCCGATGACTTACCGGCCCTTTATTCCCGAGGCCCCCGTGCTGGACGAGTACGGAGAGCCCGTGGAGGTTGACCCGGACGATGTGGAGCTGATTCTGGTGGAGGGCACCTATTCCCAGCACCCCTCCCTGGCGGGGTACTACGACTATAAAATCTTCCTCACCTGCGGCCGGGAGGAGCAGACCCGCCGCCTCCAGGCCCGGGAGGGGGACTACTATCCCGCCTTCGACCGGGTGTGGAGGACCTTGGAGGAACGGTATTTCCAGGCCTGCGGCACGGAGGCCGGGGCCTCGCTGGTGGTGGATACCACGGGGTTCTTCGAGTGACGGGGCCGGGAAAAAATATATTTTCCAAACGGCGAGAAAAAGCTTGCAATTTAAAATGGGCCGTGCTATACTAACAAATGCTGTTATAGCGGAATTCGTTTTAGAAAGGGGTGAACAGAGCAATGAAGGAAGGAATCCATCCCAATTATCAGCAGACTACAATTACATGCGCCTGCGGTAATGTGATTGAGACAGGTTCTACCAAGAAGGATATCAAGGTGGAAGTCTGCTCTAAGTGTCACCCCTTCTTCACCGGCAAGCAGAAGCTGGTGGACACCGGCGGCCGGGTCGCGAAGTTCAACAAGAGGTTCGGCCTGGACAAGTAAGTCCGACACAGTCACAGCCCAAAGAGCGCGCCGTCGTCCGGCGCGCTCTTTTTCGTGTATTTGAGGAAGGGAGGCCCCCATGGAAGAGCTGGACCCCAGACAAACGCCCCGCGCCGCGGCCTTCGAGCTGTGGATGCGGGCCCCCATGCCCATGGTGACGCTGTTCAAGACCCTGGACGTCACCCGGCTGGTCCGCCTGAGCCGCCGGGGGGACCTGAAGTTCAACATGCTCCTGTGCTGGTGCGCCGGGCGGACCGCCTCCCGGGTGGAGGAGTTTTACACCCTCCCCGTGGGGGACCGGCTGATCCGCTACGACGCCCTGGCCGTGGACACGGTGGTGGCCCTCCGGGACGGGGGCATCGCTACCTGTGACATTCCCCTGTCCCAGGATTTCCCCCAATTCCGGCGGGACTACCTGACCCTGACCGCCCAGGTGCGGGAGACCGGGCGGCCCCACGACCTGGGGGAGACCCACATGGTGCTGGGCACCTCCGCCCTGCCTCAGACCGAGATCGACGGCGCGGTGAATATCTACGCCGGATGCTTCAACAACCCCTTCCTTATCTGGGGGAAGTACCGGCGGGGGTTCCGGCGGTTCTCCCTGCCCGTGTCCTTCCAGTTCCACCACACCCAGATGGACGGGGGACACGCCGCCCGGTTTCTGGAGGCGCTCCAGGAGGAGGTCCGGACGCTGCATCCGTGACCTTGTTGTAGGGGCGGACCTGCGTGTCCGCCCTTCTACAGGGAGCTCCGGGGTTCCGGGAGAAGGGCGGACACATAGGTCCGCCCCTACAGGGTGCCCTACCGATAGAAAGACAGGCCCTGTGGGCCCGGTCCCCAGACCGGGCCATGGGGAGAAGAGGATGGCCTGACCTGGGGGTCAGGCCCCACAGAATGCCCCGGCGGGAAATTTCCCGTTGCGTTTTTCCACAAAACGCATATACTGGAAACAGTGGACTTTAGAAAGGAGACGCTTGCCATGCGCTTACATCCTGCGGACCCCCGTGACCTGGCCTCGGGGCTGGCCCACGCCCTTGGCGGACAAAACGCCCTCCTCACCGCCGGGACGGCGGAGCGCTGCAATACCATGACCATCGGCTGGTGCCAGGTGGGGCGGCTCTGGGGCCTCCAGACCTGCACGGTCTACGTGCGCCCCGAGCGCTATACCTACGGCTTTATGGAGGAGAACGAATATTTCACCGTCTCCGTCCTGCCCGCGGACAGGAAGGACGCCATGTCCCTCTGCGGCACCAAGAGCGGCCGGGACCTGGATAAGATCAAGGCCTGCGGCCTGACGGTCCGGACCGGCGCGGGAGGAGCCCCCTTCTTTGAGGAGGCGGAGCTGGTGCTGGTGTGCCGGAAGCTCTACGCCCAGGACCTGGACCCCGCCTGTGTGCTCCCCGCCGGGGAGGAGGCCGTCCTGCCCCACTACGGCGCCAAGGGCGGCTGGCACAGGGCTTACACCGGCGAGATTGTGGAGGCACACTCAAAATGAGTTAGGAGATAGGAGTGAGGAGTTAGGAGTTAAGAACCGGGGCTCCCGAGG
>CAMXNV010000136.1 GCA_947245315.1 uncultured Oscillibacter sp.
TGCGGCCAGGTGAAAATCATGGGCACCAATCTGGACGGTGTATTCACCCAATATCTGCTGGTAGACGCCAAGCGCCTCATTCCCTTCCGGGAGGACGTAGAGATGCGCGTCGCCGCCCTGGTGGAACCCCTGACGGTGGGCGTTCACGACGTGCGGCGGGCGGGGCTCCGCGCCGGGGCCAGCGTCCTGATCGCCGGGGCCGGGCCCATCGGGCTGATCCTCGCCATGACGGCCCGGTTCGCCGGAGCGGCCCAGGTCCTCCTCTCGGAGCCCAATCCCGTCCGCATCCGGCTCGCCCAGGAGCTGGGCTTCCTGGCTGCCGACCCCAACCGCCCGGACTTTCAGGACCTCTGCGACGCCGTCTCCGGCGGCGCCGGATTTGACGCCGCCTTTGAGGTCACCTCTCTCCAGGCGGGGTTTGACACCTGTCTGCGGCAGCTCAAAAAAGGGGGTGTCATGATCCAGGTTGGAATGCCCCCCAAGGGAACCCATCTCTCCCTTGACATCGACCGGATCATATACGGCGAGACGGAGCTCCGGGGCGTCCGGCACCACACGATGTCCGGCATGCAGACCGCAGCCAAGATCATCAACTCCGGCGTGCTGAATTCCCAGCTGGAGAAGCTGGTCTCCGCCGTCTACCCGCTGGAAAAAAGCATGGACGCCTTCCTCCGGGCCCGGGACGACAAAACCGCCCTCCGTGTGCTGATCGACTTCTCCGAGCCCTCCTAACCCCCGCTTCGGCGCGGCGGGAGGACAATGCCTCATAGATGTCTTTTCCTCCGCCGGAATTTTGATCGTAAATGGTCCTTGCCGTTGACATCCAAAACTGAACTTGATAGAATAGTAAAAACTTTTATGGAAAAGGTGGATATATCATACATGAGAATTGAAAGATTACGGCTTTTGGAGCAGTATATCCAAGAAAAAGGCAGTGCGACCATTGCGGATATTTCCGAAAACTTTCACATCTCCACCAACACCACCCGCCGGGATATCGCCATCTTAATCGGCAAGGGCGGCTTCAAAAAAGTTTACGGCGGCATCGCGGTGGAGGAATTCACGGCGGCTCCCTATACCCAGCGGAAGTCCGTGCACCTCCAGGAGAAGCAGTCCATCGGAGAATTGGCGGCCACGCTGGTGGAGGACAACACGGTGATCTTCCTGGACTCCGGCTCCACCACCCTGCACATTCTGGAAAGCCTGACCCTCAAGCAGAACATCACGGTCATCACCTACAGCCTCTCCGTTCTCTGCGAGGCGGCCAAATACCCCTCCCTGAACATCATCGGCCTGGGGGGCTTCTTCAACCACAGCACCCAGTCCTTCTCCGGGCGCACGGTCATCGACGAGCTCTCTCAGCTCAACATTCACACCATCTTCATGTCCGCCACCTGCGTCTCCATCCTCCACGGGCTGAGCAACTACTCCTTCCAGGAGGCGGAGGTCAAGCAGAGCGTCACCAACAGCTGTTCCCGGGTAATCCTGATGGCGGACCACAGCAAATTCGGCCTGGTGGGTGTCCGCTCCTTCTTCCCCTTCGAGCGGCTCAGCGGCATTGTCACCGACAAATGCCCCCCCGATGAGTTCCTGCCCGCAATTCGAGAGAACCATATCCGCCTGCTCTACCCCGGCTGTCCCATGGAGACGGAGGACGCCGAATAACCTTCTCGCAAACAAAAACGGTCCCGCCCAGTCTGGACAAGTGAGAGACTTGCCGGACGGGCGGGGCCGTTTATTTTTTTGGGTATTAGACCATGGAGCACTTATTGGGTCTCGCTTTCAAGAAGCGGCAGGTTTTCTGAAAAACAGAGTCTGCTCCCCTCACAAATGCGGCAGCGCCCTCCGATACCGCCTCAAAGCCTCCTCGCTGCCGGTCCGGCACGCCTCCTCCAGCTCTCCCAGCATCCGCTCCCGGTCCTCCGGCAGCGTACCCTGCACCCAGACGGCGTTGGAGGCCCCCAGCGTGGCGAAGCCCACCGGAATCTCCAAGCCCCGCAGCAGCTCCCGGAGCTCCTGCAGCTTCTCCAGCTCCCCCTCCTCCTCCCAGCGGCCCGCCTGAATCTCCTGGTACAGCCGGGATTCCGGGTAGACCGTCAGCATGGAGGACCCGATGAACCTGGGGTGCGTTTGGTTGAAGATGGCGGCGCTCTTCCGGGCCCCCTCCGCGCCCTTTCCCTTTCCAGAAATACCGGCGAGGTACATGAAGTTATACCCGATGCCCGCCCGGTCCAGCCTGTGGACCTGCTCCGTGATGTCCTCGGGGGCATAGCCCTTCTCCATAAAGGCCAGGGCCTCCCCGTCTCCCGTCTCCACGCCGATGGAGAGCCCGTCAAAGCCCAGCGCCCGCAGGGTCCGGAGCTGGGCGTCTGTCTTCCCGCCTATGTCCGTCACCCGGGAGAAGCAGCCGATGCTCTTGCAGGTGGGCAGGTACTCCCGGATGCTCCGGGCGATCTTCTCCAGGCGGTCCGCGTGGATGGCAAAGGGATTCGCCCCCACCAGAAACACCCGCCGGGGCCCCGACGGCGCGGGAAGCCCCTGCAACTGCGCGGACAGGCGGGTCAGGGGATCGCAGATTCGCTGTTGGACCTCCCGCAGATCCGCCTCCACGTCCTCCAGGGGCGAGAGCCGGTAGCGAAAGGGCAGCTCGCTGTAGAGCGTGCAGAACTTGCATTTGTGATAGGTGCAGCCCGCCGCCACCTCCAGCAGCAAGGACTCCGCCTCATAGGGCGGCCGCCAAATCGTGCCTGTGTAGTGCATGAAAACACTCCTTTCCGTTTGTCGGCACTATGGTAACGCCCTTGCTCCCCGATTACAAGTACTGTCTTTTTTAGAGGATAGTATGCTTTCTAATACTTAGTATTCATTTTAGGGAGTGTCCCATTCTAAGATTTTATCATGTAGGGGCGGACCTATGTGTCCGCCCTTCTACAGGGAATTCTAAGGTCCCATAAGAAGGGCGGACACGCAGGTCCGCCCCTACAGCCCTTCCCCTTATAAAATGCGCGATCGGACACTCCCCCTAATTTTAAGATGCCTTGCTTTTTAAAGGCACCCCAGCTATACTGATCCCAAGGAGGGATCACCATGGCGGAAAACAAATTCCAGACGGAGGAGGCGCTGGCCCGCTGCGTCCCCATGAGCAAGCTCCAGGCCGTCCTGAGCGGGAAGTGGAAAATTCTCATCCTGTGGTACGTGGCCTTCTACAAGGTCCAGCGCTTCGGGCAGCTGCTCCGCCGCCTGGATGGCATCACCCAGTCCACCCTGACCAAGCAGCTCCGGGAGCTGGAGCGGGACGGCTTTCTGCACCGGGAGATTTACAGGGAGATTCCGCCCAAGGTGGAGTACAGCCTCACCGAGCTGGGGCGGAGCTTCGTCCCGGTGCTGAACCAGATGCTCTCCTGGAGCGAGGAGCGGCTCTGCCCGCCGGACTATGTAAACCCCTACAGGGGACAGTGCCCGGAGGGAGAACCGTAAAGGACAGCCCCTGAACGTCAGAAGGCCCGCCGGCTGAGCCGGCGGGCCTTTTCTCCGCAGGTGGGGGACGGCTTTCCGCCGCCCCTCGTTCCTCTTTTTTCGGTTTACCGATCCTCTCGGAAATAGGCGAGCCCCAAACTGGCGGGGGGCTGCTTCTCCTTGTTGTTGCGCATGCTGGAGACAATCAGCACCACCACCGTCACCACGTAGGGCAGAATCTTATAGAGCTGGGTGGGAATGAAAGGCAGCATCAGCCGCAGGTACAGGATCATCAGCGCCCCGAAGAGCACGGAGCCCCAGATGGCGGACAGGGGCCGCCACAGGCAGAAGATCACCAGCGCCACCGCCAGCCAGCCCACGCCGCTGAGGCCCTCGTGGTTCCACACGCAGCCCGCGATGGTCATGATGTACACCATGCCCCCCACGGCGGAGATTCCGCCGCCGATGACGGTGGCCAGGTACTTGTACCGGCCCACGTTGATGCCCGCCGCGTCCGCCGTGGCCGGGGACTCCCCCACGGAGCGGAGGTACAGGCCCGTCCGGGTCCGGTTCAAAAACAGGAACATCCCGGCGGCCAGCAGCAGGCCCAGGTAGAAGAAGACGCTGTTCCCAAAGAGGATGCCCCCCACCACGGGAATCTTTTGCAGGGCGCTGGGGAAGGGGGAGCTCTGGAAAAAGCCCTTCAGATGGTTGCCGATGGCGATGTAGCCGTTCTCCCGGACCCGCATGTACTCGCCGATGAACTGGCCCACGCCGGTGCCGAAGATGGAGAGGGCCAGGCCCGTCACGTTCTGGTTGGCCCGGAGGGTGATGGTGAGGAAGCTGAAAATCAGGGAAGCCAGAATCCCCGCCAGGAAGGCGCACAGGATGCCCACGGCCACAGCCGCCACGCCGCTGGCCCCGCCGGCCTTCTCGTAGTAGAACACGCCGCCCAGGCCCAGGGCGCCGCCCATGAACATAATGCCCTCCACGCCCAAGTTCAGGTTGCCGGACTTCTCCGTCAGAATCTCCCCCAGGGTGCCGAAGAGCAACGGCGTGCCGTAGGTGATGGCCGCGACGATCAGGGCGATAAAGAGGCTCATAAAGTTACTCATGCCGCGCCTCCTTCTTTTTCCGGAAAATCAGCTGGTAGTTGATGAAGAACTCGCAGCCCAGCATGCAGAACAGCAGGATGCCGGTGATGATGTCCGAGATGGAGGTGGGCACCGCCATCCGGGTCTGGAGGGTCTCCGCCCCCTTGCTCAGCACCGCCAGCAGCATGGAGATGCCCACCATGGCAAAGGCGTTCAGCTGGCTCAGCCAGGCCACGGTGATGGAGGTGAAGCCCACCCCGCCGGCCACGCCGTCGTACAGGGTATTGTTGGCCCCGGAGGCCACGATGAAGCCCACGATGCCGCTGATGGCCCCGGAGAGGAACATGGTCCGCATCATCACCCGGCCCACGTTCATCCCGGCGTACCGGGCCGTGTTGACGCTGTCCCCTATGACCGCGATTTCATAGCCGTGTTTTGTGTAGTTCATGTAGACGTGCATAAAGACCACCAGGACCAGCACGATGATCCAGCCGCAGTGGACCCCCAGCACCCGGGGGAGGCAGGCGGCGGAGTCAAACTGGGGGATGATCTGGGAGCCCTTCCGGCCCTCCCAGGGTCCCCCCTGGAGCCAGCGGACCACGCCGATGATGATGTAGTTCATCATCAGGGTGAACAGGGTCTCGTTGGTGTTCCACTTGGCCTTGAAAAAGGCGGGAATCAGGGCCCAGAGGCCCCCGGCCAACGCGCCGGCGAGGCCCATCACCGTCAGCAGCACGGGGGCGGGCATCCGGTCCGCCCAGAAGAGGGCGAAGTAGCTGGCGGCGATGGCCCCGGCGGTGATCTGGCCCTCGGCGCCGATGTTCCAGAAGCGCATCTTGAAGCAGGGCGCGATGGCCAGGGCGCAGCCCAGCAGGGGCACGGCGATCTTCACCGTCTGCCGGACGGCGCTCTTCTTCCCCAGGGCCCCGGAGACCATGGTGCCGTAGGCCGTGACGGGGTTGGCCCCCACCGCGCCCATCACCAGCGCCCCCAGCGCCAGGGCGAACAGGACGGCCCCGGCCCGGATGCACCAGACCTTCCAGCCCTCCATGCCCTCCCGCTTGGCCAGGCGGATGAAGGGGGTCTTTTTCTCGTGGCTCATGCGCTTGCCTCCTCTCCGCCGTGGCGGGTCATCAAGAGTCCGATCTGGTCCTTCGTGGCGCTACGGGCGTCCACGATGCCGCTGACCCTTCCGCCGCAGAGGACCAGGATGCGGTCGCACAGCTCCAGCAGCACGTCCAGGTCCTCGCCCACGTAGATCACGGCCA
>CAMXNV010000137.1 GCA_947245315.1 uncultured Oscillibacter sp.
CTCCCTCCGTCACGGCTTCGCCGTGCCACCTCCCTCAAAGAGGGAGGCTTTGGAGAGCGGGGTGTGGGGCCTACCCCCTTCCGCCCTTCCCCCGGCAATACTCACCCCACCCCCCCAGACCTTTCCATAAAAACCCCTCCCCCTCCCCTGAAATAGTTTGCCGGTTTTTCAAAAACCTGTCTTGTTACTGGATTGTAATCTTTTTTTCCACGGGAATGTGCTAGAATAACCTGAGAGAGAATCCGGCCCTTGTGTGTGGGCCGGCTCTGAGATCCTAGCGGCAGCAGGAGGGGCTTCATGGCACAGCTGACAAATGAAGTCAAACAATCGAAAACCGAGGGGACCCGGGTGAAGAAACGAGGGGGCAGCGCCCTGCTCCTGGCCCTGGCCCTCACCGCCCTGATTATGGGAGGCGCTTACTCCGGCCTCTGCGCCTGGGCCGGGTCCCGGACCGTGTTCTATCCCAACGAGACCATCAGCGGCATCTCCGTGGGGGGCCTCACCGTGGACCAGGCCGCCCAGACCCTGGCGGGAGCCCTGCCCGGGCAGACTGTCACCGTCTCCTCCGCCCAGACCGCGGAGGAGGAGGGCTGGATCACGGACCCCCAGCCCGAGACCGTCACCCTGGCCCAGCTTGGCTACACCGCGGACCGATGCCCCGGCATCGCCCAGCGGCACTTTGAGGAACAGCAGGCCGCCTCCTTCTTCAGCCGGGGGGCCCGGGTCCTCTCCCTCCTCACCGACTCCGGCGAGGACGGGCTGAGCGCCCAGGACCGGGACGAGGACCTCTTCCGGGAGGGCGTGGCCGCCCTGGCGGAGGCCATGGCCGTGGAGTCCCTGGAGGGGTCCTATGAGGTGACGGACAGCGAGATTCTCCTCACCAAGCCCGCCAACGGCCGGAGCATCGGCGCGGCCTCCCTGGGGGCCGCTCTGGAGCAGTCCCTGGCCAGCGGGAAGCGGGAGGTGCAGGTGGAGTTCATCCGTCAGGAGGCCGCCCCCTTCTCCATCGAGGAGGTCCACGAGGCCGTCTCCGGCGAGATGATGAACGCCCGGTACGACGGGGCCACCGGGGAGATCCTCCCCGAGCGCATGGGGGCCTCCTTTGACACGGCCTCGGCCCAGCGGGCCCTGAACGCCGCCGCCCCCGGGGAGACCATCTCCGTCCCCGCCGACATCCAGCAGCCCGAGATCACCGCCCAGGACCTGAAGGCCGTCCTCTTCCGGGACCTGCTGGGGGAGTGCACCACCCACGTGGGGGGCACCGCCGCCCGGGTCTCCAATGTAAAACTGGCCTCCGCCGCCTTTGACGGCACCGTGCTCAACAGCGGCGACGTCTTCTCCTACAACGAGACCGTAGGCCAGCGGACCGTAGCCAAGGGCTACAAGGCCGCCCCCGCCTACGTCCAGGGGGAGACCGTGGACGAGATCGGCGGCGGCGTCTGCCAGCCCTCCTCCACGCTGTACTACGCCTGCCTCCTGGCCAACATGGAGATCACGGAGCGCTACGCCCACCGCTACATTCCCGCCTACATCACCCGGGGCATGGACGCCACCGTCTCCTGGGGCGGGCCGGACTACAAGTTTACCAACAACACGAAATACCCCCTGAAAATCGTGGCCAAGTACGAAAACGCCTACCTCACCGTCCAGCTCTGGGGCACCAAGACCGACGGCCTGACGGTGAAAATGACCTATGACACCCTGTCCACCACCCCCTTTGAGGAGGTGGAGCAGCTGGACCCCACCCTGGCCCCCGGGGCCCGGCAGGTGAAGGTGACGCCCTACACGGGCTACAAGGTCAAGACCTACCGGAACGTCTTTGACGGCAGCGGGAACCTGATCTCCAGCGAGATGGAGGACATCAGCGACTACAAGTCCCGGAACCGCCTGGTGCTGGTGGGGCCCTCCAAGGAGGAGAGCGCCGGGGAGACCGCCCCCGTGGTCCCCGGCACGCCGGTGGAGGAGAATCCCCAGGTTCCCGGCAGCACGGAGGACCCGGGGAACGTCCCGGCCTCCGGCCCGGCGGAGCTCCCCGCCGAGCCCCCCGTGCCGGAGGAGCCCCCGGTGATGGTGGTCATCCCGCCTTCGGAGGAATAAGCGGAAGTACAAACAAGCAGCCCGTGCCTAGTGGCACGGGCTGTTTTCGCGTCGTTGAAAAAAGTGGGCATACTACAGGCGCAACTTTGCCCAAGGGGGGTGAACAACCTGAGACGCCGGAAGTGGGTACTCCTGCTGCCCCTGGCCCTGGGGGCGATTCTGTGGCCCCTCTGCCGGGGGCTGACGCCGGAGGGCGTGGCCGCCTGGACGCCGGGGCAGTCCTGGCTGGCGGCGGGGGCCCTGCTGGCCCTGTATGTGGTCAAGGGCCTGACGGCGGCCCTCCCCGTCACCGCCCTGGAGGCGGCGGCGGGACTGCTCTTCCCCTTCCCGGCGGCCCTGGCGGTGAACGTTTGCGGCGTGGCGGCGGCCCAGGCGGCCCCCTATGCCTGGGGGCGGCGGCAGAAGGAGGGCCTGGAGGCCCTGAAAGACCGCTACCCCCGCCTGGCGGCCCTGGACGCCGGTCCCGCCGGAGGGCGGCAGGTGTTCCTCCTCCGGCTGGCGGGGGTGCTGCCGGGGGACCTGCTCAGCCTCTACCTGGGGGCGGCGGGGACCCCCTGGCGGGCCTATTTCCTGTGGGGCCTGGGCGGGAGCGCCCCCCGGATTCTCTCCGCCACCGTCCTGGGGGCGGCGCTGTGGGACCTGGGGGGCCGCCGGTTCTGGCTGTCCTGCCTCTTCGGCTGGGCGTTGACAGGGGCGGCCCTGCTGGCCCTGGGAAGGGCCTGGGCCACGGGAAGCCTGAGAGAGGGGACTTAGCTATTGCCGCTCCTTCCGGAGCTTCCGGATGTCCTCCCCGAAGAAGGGCAGAATCTGATACTCCCCCTCGATCCGGGAGGCGGTCTGGGGGCCGTAGCGGCGGCGGAGCTCCTCCAGCTTCAAATTGGTGCTGAGGATGGTGGGCCGCCGGTTCAGGAGCCGCCCGTTGACGATGCCGTAGAGGGCGCTCTGGACGAAGGCCGTGGTCATCTCCGTGCCCAGATCGTCCAGGATCAGCAGGTCGCAGTCCAGCACCCGGTCCACGTCGGCCTCCACCTCCTCCCCGGCCTCCCGGCCGAACTTCCGGGCCTCGAAGCGGTCGAAGATGTGGGCGGCGGTGTCGTAGACCACGGAGGAACCCTCGCCGCTGACCTCCCGGGCGATGGCGGCGGAGAGGAAGGTCTTGCCCAGCCCCGGGTCCCCGGTGAGGAGAAGGCTGCCGCTCCCCGGGCCGAAGGCGGCGGCGTAGCGCTTGCAGGTCCGGAAGATCCAGTCCATGTTCTCCCGGGGAGAGATGCCCAGCTCCGGGCTGCCCTCCTCGGAGTACCACTCCAGGGAGAAGGTCTCGAAGCTCTGGCTCCCCAGGTCCAGCATGCGGCTCAGCTCCCGCTGCTGCTCCCGGGCGCAGTAGGCTCGGAGGCAGCGGCACATAGCGCCGCCCCGATAGCCCGTGTCCCCGCAGAGGGGGCAGGCGGGCTTGTCCTCCAGGCAGTCCTCGGGGAGGCCCAGCTGTTTGAGCAGCAGCTTCCGCTCCTCCTGGAGGCCCAGGTTCTGCTTCCGCAGGACCTCCACCGCCGGGCGGGGATCCGTCCCCCGGCGGAGGGCCCCGGAGATCAGGCGGCTCATGGTGGCCCGGAGCTCCCCGTCGATCTCCCGGAGGCGGGGCTGCCGGGCATAGACGCTCTCCCGGCGCTCCAGAAAGCGCTGGTCCCGGAGCCGCCGGTCCTCCTCAAAGCGCTGGAGGGCCCGGCTTATGATCTTTCCGTCGTAGCCCATCTGTTAAACCCCCTTGTCCCGCTGTTCGATGTACTTGCGCATCCAGGCGTTTCCCCCGCCCTTGGGGGCGGCGGGAGGCTCCGCCGCCGGGCGGGTGTCCCGGGCCTCGATCTCCGCGGGCGTGTGAAGGCCCGCCTCGTGCCAGCGGCGCAGGATGCCGTTGCAGTAGGGCCACTTGAGCTCGTGGCACTTCATGATGGTCTTGTCGTAGGCCAGGGCCACCGTCTCCGGGGGGAAGCCCCACTCCTGCCAGCTGAGCAAATACTTCTCCTCCGAAGCCGCCGGGGGCCGGTCCCCTAATTGTAGGGCCCGCATGTACTGAGGCAGGGCCCGCTGGCCCTCGGCGTACTTCCGGAGGTACTCGGCGGCGGCGGCCTGGGTGTCGATGCCCCGGCGGGCCCAGGCGTAGCCCTCCCGCTCGATCTGCCGGAGGGTGGGCCGGCGGCCCTGGCCGAAGCGCTGGGCGAAGCGCTCCGCGCAGTGGCACACCAGGAGATAGATCACGTCGGCGGGGAGGCCCAGGTAGTCGTACAGGCCCAGCAGGACGCCCAGGTCCGGGGTGGTGAGCCGCTTGCCCAGGCGGCGCTCCACCTCGGCGGTGAGCCGCCGGAACTCCAGGCTCTCCTCCAGCTTCTCCGCCACCTCCGCCTGCCGGTAGACCGGGGGCTCGTCGGCGGGCTCGGGCTCCGGGGCCTGGGGGGCCAGAAGCTCCAGCTCCCGGAGGACGGCCTCGGCCGCCTCGATGCGCCCCCGGTCCCACCGGAGCTCCCCCGCCAGGGAGCGGGGCGGCGTGCTGCCGTGGTGCCGCAGAAGGGCCAGGTACAGCAGGGCGGCGTCGCCGTCCCCCCGCTCCAGCAGCCGCCGGACGGCCTGGGCGGAGAGAGTGACGGCCTCCTCCGCCGTGTGCAGCAGGACACTGGACATATGGGCCCTCCTTTCTGTATAATTGGGTCAGAAGATTACGGATTGTATTTAACGCAAGTGAGCTTGTCCAGGGTTATTCTACACGGTTTTGGGGAGAAAAGCAACCTTGCTGTTGGGGAGGGGATTTGGAAAGAGCGCCGGAGGGGCGCGGCTGCGAAAAAATGACGGAAAAACCGGCAAAAAAATTTGCAAACCTGCCAAATTCCTCTTGCAAAGCCAATCTCCGTGTGGTATTATATTTCAGCATTCCGCACGGCGCGTCGACTTTTCGTCTGTGCCCGGGCCCCTTTGTGCCCCGGGTTGGCGGGAGGGATGAAGCCGCCGGAGGGTAAACTAAATAACATTGGAGGAACTCAAAACATGGCAAATTCTAGCGTCGTTTCCATGAAGGCCCTGCTGGAGGCGGGCGTCCACTTCGGCCACCAGACCCGCCGGTGGAACCCCAAGATGGCTCCCTATATCTACACGGAGCGCAACGGCATCTATATCGTGGACCTGCAGAAGACCGTCCGCAAGCTGGAGGAGGCCTATAACTTCGTCCGCCAGCTCAGCGAGAACGGCCAGTCCCTGCTCTTCGTGGGCACCAAGAAGCAGGCCCAGGACGCCATCCGCGAGGAGGCGGGCCGCTGCGGCCAGTACTATGTCAACGCCCGCTGGCTGGGCGGCATGATGACCAACTTCAAGACCATGCGCACCCGCGTGGACCGCCTCAACCAGCTCAAGCGGATGCAGGAGGACGGCACCTTCGACATGCTGCCCAAGAAGGAAGTCATGAAGCACCTGGGCGAGATCGCCAAGCTGGAGAAGTACCTGGGCGGCGTGAAGGAGATGAAGCGCCTCCCCGGCGCCCTCTTCATCGTGGACACCCGGAAGGAGCGGAACGCCATCGCCGAGGCCCACAAGCTGGGCATCCCCGTGGTGGCCATCGCGGACACCAACTGCGACCCGGACGAAATCGACTATGTGATCCCGGGAAATGACGACGCCATCCGGGCCATCAAGCTGATCTCCTCCATCATGGCCAACGCCGTGCTGGAGGGC
>CAMXNV010000138.1 GCA_947245315.1 uncultured Oscillibacter sp.
GGCGAGCCCCTAGGCCCTCCCCTTTCCCCGGAACCGCCGCGGTTCCGGGGGGATGGCCCGGTCTGGGGACCGGGCCCCACAGGGCCCGCCCTTCTATCGACAGAACACCCCGTAGGGGCGGACCTATGTGTCCGCCCTTCTTCCGAAACCCGGGCACTTCCTGTAGAAGGGCGGACACGCAGGTCCACCCCTACAACCCTCTCCCCCTATAAAATGCGCATTCCGGCGCTCCCCCTCACCCCCGCCGTCTCCGAACCGTCCCCAGGGCACAGGCCGCCAGGAACAGCGCCAGGTTCGCCGCCACCACCGTAGCCCCCACGGGGGTGGAACAGGCAAAGGACACCGTCAGCCCCAAACAGAAACACAGCACCGACGTGACGGCGGCGCACAGGGTTACCCCCCGGAAGCTCCGGAAGAGCCGCATAGCCGTCAGCGCCGGGAAGATCACCAGGGAGGAGATCAGCATGGCCCCCATCATCCGCATCCCCAGGACGATGGTCAGGGCCGTCAGAATGGCCAGCAGGGCGTTGTAGCGCTCCACCTTCAAGCCCGTGGCCCGGGAGAAGCTCTCGTCGAAGGTCACGGCGAAGATCCGATGGTAAAACCGGATAAACAGCACCAGCACCGCGGCGCAGAGGACCACCGACAGCCCCACGTCCGCCGGGCTCATGGCCAGGACGCTGCCGAACATATAGTTGTCCACATCCGCCGTCATGCCGGAGGTCCGGGAGATCACCAGCACCCCCACCGCCAGGGAGGAGGCGCTGACCACGGCGATGGCGGCGTCGCTGTTCCAGTGGGGGCTGTCCGCCACCCGCAGCAGCAAAAAGGCCGCCGCCACCACCACGGGAATGGAGAAATACAGCGGCGTGAACCCCAGGGCCACCGCCACCGCCAGGGCTCCGAAGGACACGTGGCTCAGCCCGTCGCCGATCATGGAGTAGCGCTTCAAAACCAGGGGTACCCCCAGCAGGGCGGCGCACAGGCTCACCAGCACCCCCACTGCCAAGGCCCGCTGAATAAAGGGGAAGGAAAACATCTCCAACAAGCTCATTCCGCCGCCTCCCGAAACCGCCGCCCCAGAGGGGAGGCCAGATACTCCGCCGGCGTTCCCAGGAAGGTCCCCCCACGGCCAATGTGCAGCACCGTCCCCGCATCCCGCAGGGCGGGGCGCAGGTCGTGGGTCACCATGACCACCGCCATGCCCTCCTTCCGGTTCAGGTAGTTGAGGGTCTTGTAGAGGTCCTGAGCGGCGGCGGGGTCCAGGCCGGTGACGGGCTCGTCCAGGATCAGCAGCCGCCCGGCGGCGCACAGGGCCCGGGCCAGGAGGACCCGCTGCTGCTGGCCCCCGGAGAGGTCCCGGTAGCATTCATTCCGCAGCTCCAGGACCCCCAGCTTCCCCAGGTTCATCAGGGCCTGGGACCTCTGGGCCGCGGTGTAGAAGAACCGGAGCCCCTTCCGGTTCAGACAGCCGGAGAGGACCACCTCCTCCACCGTGGCGGGGAAGTCCCGCTGGGCCCGGGTCTGCTGGGGCAGGTAGCCCACGGCTCCCCGCTCCAGCTCCGGGGCCCTCTGAATCTCCCCCTCCAGGGGCGGCAGCAGGCCCAGGAGCCCCCGGAGCAGCGTGGATTTCCCGGAGCCGTTGTCCCCCACCACGCACAGGTAGTCCCCGCTCCGGATCCGCAGGTCCAGGTGGGACAGGACCCTCTGCCCCTCGTAGCCCAGGGACACGTCCCGGCAGACGACCAAATCAGCGTGTTCCATGGGCGCTCTCCTCTCCCCTCCCCCGGCGGCGCAGCAGCCGGAGCACCGACTCCGTCAAAAAGGCCAGGTCCTCCCGGCAGGTCTGCCGGATCTCCGGGAAGGTGGTGATCCCCCGGACGGCGGAGAAGATGGCGGTGACGCCGCAGTCATAGACCGCCTCGGCCCCGGGCCCCACGGAGCCGCACAGGGCGGCGCAGGGCACCCCCTTGGCCTTGCAGCGGAGGCCCACCCCCGCCGGGACCTTGCCGTGGGCGCTCTGGCCGTCGATCCGGCCCTCTCCCGTGAGGACCAGGTCCGCGCCCTCCAGAAGCCCGTCGAACCCGGCGGCGTCCAGCAGCAGCTCAATGCCCGGGCGGAGGCTCCCCCCCAGGAAGGCCAGCACCGCCGCCCCCAGGCCCCCGGCGGCTCCGCTGCCCGGAACCCGGGCCACGGGACGCCCCGCCAGGGGCTCCAGCAGCGCCCCCATGTGGGCCATGCCCGCCTCCAGCGCCGGCTGGAGCTCCGGGGTCACCCCCTTCTGGGGGCCGAAGACGGCGGTGGCCCCCAGGGGCCCCGTCAGGGGGTTGTCCACGTCACAGGCGGCGGTGACCTCCAGGGGCGGCAAGGCCTCCGGGGGGACGATCTTCTCCATCCGGCCCAGGTTCCCCGCCAGGGGCTCCACCTCCTCTCCGGCTCCGTCCAGGAAGCGGAAGCCCAGGGCGGCGGCCAGGCCCACGCCGCAGTCGTTGGTGGCGCTGCCCCCCAGGCCCAGGAGCACGCGCTTCACCCCCCGGCCCGCCGCGTCCAGCAGTAGCTCCCCCACCCCCCGGGTGGTGGCCCGCAGGGGGTCCCGGACCTCCCCCGCCAGGGGCAGCCCCGCGGCGGCGGCCATCTCCAGCACGGCGGAGCCGTCGGGCAGGATGGTATAGCCCGCCTCCACCGGCGCGCCCAGGGGCCCGGTGACCCGGGCGGAGACCCGGCGGCCCCCCAGCAGGCGAAAATAGGACTCTGCCATGCCCTCGCCCCCGTCGGCCATGGGGATGGCCCGGACCTCCGCCTCCGGCAGCAGCCGGGCGATGACCTCCCCCTGGAGGGCGCAGATTTCCGAGGCGCTCATGGTGCCCTTAAAGGAGTCCGGCGCTAGAATGATCCGCTTCATAAAGGTGTTCCTCCCATTTGTTGGCAATTCATCAGGTCTATTGTACCACAGCTTTCCCCAAGGTGCACGGATTTTCCTCGACTTTTGGAAAATCTGTGTTACAATAGGGGTTGTCACGTTCCACCCATCCGACAAGAAAGGACGATGCAGCTATGTGGGCCAACGAAAGCGTATTCTATCAGATCTATCCCCTGGGCTTCTGCGGAGCGCCCAAGGAGAACGACGGCGTCCTGGTGAACCGCCTGGAAAAGCTGGCGGCCTGGGCGCCCCATATCCAAAAGCTGGGGGCCAACGCCCTCTACCTCTCCCCCGTCTTCGACAGCGACCGCCACGGCTACGACACCCGGGACTACCGGACGGTGGACTGCCGCCTGGGGACCAACCGGGACCTGGCCGGGGCGGTGAGGGTCCTCCATGACCATGGGATCAAGGTCGTGCTGGACGGGGTCTTCAACCACGTGGGCCGGGGCTTCTGGGCCTTCCGGGACGTGCAGGAGAAAAAGTGGGACTCTCCCTACAAGGACTGGTTCCACATCCATTTTGACGGGAACTCCAACTACAACGACGGCTTCTGGTACGAGGGCTGGGAGGGCCACTTCGAGCTGGTGAAGCTGAACCTCCGGAACCCCGCCGTGGTGGACTACCTCCTGGACTGCGTGCGGTTCTGGGTGGACGAGTTCGATATCGACGGCCTCCGGCTGGACGTGGCCTATAGCCTGGAGCCGGACTTCCTCCGCCGCCTCCGGTCCTTCGCCGGGGGACTCAAGCCGGAGTTCTTCCTGGTGGGCGAGACCCTCCACGGGGATTACAACCGCTGGGTGGGGGACGATCTCCTCCACTCCTGCACGAATTACGAGTGCTATAAGGGCCTGTACTCCAGCCTGAACTCCATGAACCTCTTCGAGATCGTACACAGCCTCAAACGCCAGTTCGGCCCGGAGCCCTGGACCCTCTACAAGGGCAAGCACCTCCTCTGCTTCGCGGACAACCACGACGTCACCCGGGCCGCCAGCATCCTGACGAACCTCCAGCACCTCCCCCTGCTCTACGGCCTCCTCTTCGGCATGCCCGGCATCCCCTGCCTGTACTACGGCAGCGAGTGGGGGGCCCTGGGGGAGAAGTCCCAGGGGGACGACGCCCTGCGCCCGTCCTTTGAAAAGTCGGAGTGGAATGACCTCACGGACCGGATCGCCGCCATGGCCAAGGCCCACCGGGAGAGCGAGGCCCTGTGCTATGGGGACTTCAAGGACGTCGTTCTGACCAACCACCAGACCATCTTCCAGCGCCGGACGGACGGCGAGCGGGTGCTGGTGGCCGTCAACGCCTCGGACCAGCCCTACACCGCCCACTTCGACGCGGGCTGCGGCCAGGCGGTGGACCTGATTACCGGGGAACCCCACGACTTCGGCGGCGGCAGCGAGCTGCCCCCCTACAGCGTGGCGTTCTGGAAGTGCGAGCGGTAGGCGTGAAAAACCAGAGACTGCGCCGCGTCCTTGTGAGGGCGGTCAACATCCTGTTTCGCCTTCAACAGGCCCTGGTCTGCGTGTGCCTCCTGAGCTTTGTTTTGGGCTTTTTCTTCGGCCTGGGACGCCAATTTCCCTCTTTGCGTCCGGTTCTGGAGAACACGGCCCTGTATTCGATGCTGCTTCTGGCTCCCCTGGAGCTCCTGTTTGCCCTGGCCGCGCTGGTGAAGCTCCTGGCCAAAATAGAGGAGGTTTCCTGGGGATTGCTGCTGGCCGCCTTGCTGAGCCCTGTCGCCGCATACTTCGCCGCGTGCGTCTCTTATGGCGCGGCGCATTTTTAGAGCCGCCAAAAACGCCTCCATTAGAATACGGAAGGGCCCCGGGGAACAGGCAGTCCCGGGGCCCTTCAGTATCATGCTTCCATGCGGCGGCAGTACAGCAGTTCGCCCAGCGGCTTCCCTCCCACATCGTTTTCCATTCGGGTTCCGCTGTAGCGAAAGCCGCGCTTCTCGTAAAACGCCCTGGCCCTGTGGTTGTCCTCCAGCACCCAGAGGAGGATGTCCCGATAGCCCAGGCCCGCCAGCCGCTCCACCGCCGCCGCCAGCAGGGCCGTTCCATAGCCCCTGCCCATGTACGCCGGGAGCAGGTAGAGGGCGATGATCTCGCCGAAGCCCGGCCAGTCCTCCCAGCGGGAGGGACTTACGCAGGCCGTCCCCACCAGCCGCTCTCCCTCCGCCAGCACCAGGGACTCCCAGCCGGACCCGTCCAGGGTCTTCGCCCAGCGCCCGGCGGGGATGCCGTCCAGATACGCCTGGGGGACGATGCCCCGGTAGGCGAACTTCCAGCTCTCCTCGTAAATCCGGCTGAGCTCCAGGCGGCTGTCAGCTTCCCTCAGCGGCCTGATCTCCATGTGACGTCCCCCCCTCTTCTATCAGCGCCAGCTTCTGGGGGCGGCTCAGGCGCTTGATGGCCGCCTCCCGCTGGAGGGCGGCGGACTTGTCCGGGACCTCCTCCCGGTAGGCCAGCGCCACCGGCAGGCGGCTCCGGGTGTACTTGGCCCCCCTGCCCCTCCGGTGGGCCTCCAGCCGCCGGGGCAGATCGTTGGTGCAGCCGGTGTACAGGGTCCCGTCCCCGCAGCGGAGCATGTAGACCGTCCAGCCCACGGCGCCGCCTCCCTTCATGGTGCTACTCAGGCATTCCGCCTCAAGGCCTCCAGGTCTCCCGCCTGGATCGCCCGGAGGCTCCCCGTCAGCTTCTCCGGCGGCCAGTCCCACCAGCGAAGCTCCAAGAGCGCGTCAATGGTCTCCTCATCGAACCGCCGCCGGATGGGCCGGGCGGGCACGCCGCCCACGATGGTATAGGGCGGCACGTCGCGGGTCACCACGGCCCGGGCGCCG
>CAMXNV010000139.1 GCA_947245315.1 uncultured Oscillibacter sp.
GCGCTCCGCCTCCCGGGCGGCGTCGTCATAGACCCCGGGAACCAGCACCACTTGGGCCCCGTAGGCCTTGGTGGCCTCCACCTTGCTGATGGGGGCCCCGGCGGGCATGCAGATCACCGACTGAATGCCCAGCTTCGACGCGGAGAGGGCGATGCCCTGGGCGTGGTTCCCCGCGGAACAGGCGATGACTCCCCGCTCCGCCTCCTCCGGGGTCAGGGAGCGGATCTTGTTATAGGCCCCCCGGAGCTTGAAGGCCCCGGTGAGCTGGAGGTTCTCCGCCTTGATGTACAGGTTCTTCCCCAGCTTGGGCGCCGGGTCCAGGGGGGTCCGGCGGGCCACGCCGTCCAGGGCCCGCCGGGCCTCCTCGATCATGTCCAAGGTCAACATCGCTTACCCCTTTCCGCGGGGGATTCTCCCCCCGCCTCCGTCCGGGTCCCGCGCCGCGCGGGTCCTCTTGATGGGGTCTATTATACGCCCTTTTTCTGGAAAGCGCAACGGCTTTCCGGTTTAGGGGGCTGCCCTTTCCTGCTCCTCTGAAACTGCCGTGGTTCCGGAGGATGGCCGGTCTGGGGACCGGCCCCACACTCCTTCTATCGATCAAACACCCTGTGGGGCCTGGTCCCCAGACCAGGCCATTTCCCGGAAGCCCGGCACCCTTGAAAAACGGAAGGCGACCGGGCTCCCTACAGGATGAAATCTCCGGATAGGACGCTCCCCAGCTTGCCTTTTCCCCGCCGGGGGGCTATAATATCCTTACATCATGAACAAGCCCCACCTCGGGGCGAAAGGAGCGCGAGGAGCATGCAGGGACTGTCGATTGAGGAGCGGCGGCGCCTGGGGGCGCTGCTGGACCACGCCTCCCAGGAGGAGGTCATGGCCCAAATTCCCCAGTTTTCCCAGGCGGAGATTCACAACCTGGCCCCCAGCCCGGAGGAAACCCCGGAGAGCCTGGGGACGCTGGTCTTCAACATGGAGCGGGGAGTACACCTGGAGGAGCTGGGGGACTTTCTGGAGCACTGCCCGGCGGTGCGGCCCCTGGACGTGATCCTCGCCAATGAGCTGGACGACGGCTGTGTCCGCTCCGGCGGGCGGGACACCACGCTGGCCCTGGCAAAGCGGCTGGGGCTGAACGCGGCCTTCGGACTGGAGTTCGTGGAGCTGGTGAACGAGGCGGACCCCAAGGGCTTCCACGGCAACGCCGTCTTCTCCCGCTGGCCCATCCGGCGGGCCCGGGCTCTCCGGCTGCCGGAGCAGTACAACTGGTACTTTGACCGCCAGCGGCGCATCGGCGGGCGGCTGGCCGTCCTGGCGGAGCTGGACGTGGCGGGGACGCCGGTGGGGGTGGCCTCCATCCACCTGGAGAACCGGACCCACGGGCCGGGCCGCCGGGCCCAGCTGGACGCCGTGCTGGCGGCGGCGGAGGAGATGTTCCCCCGCATGCCGGTGGTGCTGGGCGGGGACCTGAACACCAACACCTTCGACGGCCGGGACAAGGACGCCATCCAGGCCGTGGCGGGGAGTCCCGCCCTCCAGCGCCGCTGCCTGGAGGACGTGGCCGCCTGGGAGGCGTGCCTCCCCGCGGCGGAGGCGGCGGGCTACCGGCTGCTGCCGGACCGGCCTGCCCCCACCCGGCGCAAGCCCCTGCCCGGCGGCGGGCACCTGGACCTGCGGCTGGACTGGCTGCTGGTCCGGGGGCTGGAGGCCCCGGAGAGCCGCACCGTCTCTACCCGGCGGGCGGACTGCGGCTTCGCCCCGGCGGGGAGCGCCCTGGCCGCCTTCACCGGCGAAGAGCTCTCGGACCACAACGCGGTCTGGGCCTCCTGCGTGCTGAAATAAAGAACCGGCCCGGCGAACTTATGAGGTTCGCCGGGCCGGTGTGTTCGCTGCGCTCAATAGGGCAGCGCGGCCTTCCCGTCCATGAAGTCCAGCACCCGCTGGCGCTGGGCCTCGTCGGTGATGAGGGCGGGGCAGTAGTTGTTCACCTTCCCGCCGGTGTGGACGTAGCAGGGGAGGATTTCCGACGACGTGGCCTCCAGCTCCCCGTCCTGGATATAGAGGGTCAGCTGGTAGATGATGGTCCGGTTCCTCGGGCTCCGGCTGCCGCCGAAGCAGAAGTTCCCCAGGGAGTAGAGAATCTCCTTGTCCTTGTAAACCTCCCGGGGCTGGAGCACGTGGGGATGGTTCCCCAGCACCAGGTCCGCGCCCCCGTCGATCAGCCGCCGGGAGGCCCGGACCCGCCAGGCCTCGGGGGTGTGGACGCCCTCCGCACCGCCATGGTAGAAGACGATCTGAAAATCGGACTCCGCCTCCGCCGCCCGGATGCGCCGGAGGATGGCCTCCGCCTGGCCCTCGGTCCAGAGGCCGTGGCAGATGACGGCGATCCGGTAGCCGTTCTTCTCCAGGTAGAAGGTCCGCTCGTCGGTGCCGTACTCCAGCCCGGCGGCGGCCACCGCCCGGACCGTGTCCTGGCTGCCCTGGGGCCCGTAGTCGTCGATGTGGTTGTTGGACAGGGACACCGCCTCCACCCCGGAGCCGGTGAGAATCTCCGTGCCGGACGTGGGGGCGCGGAACCAGAAGGCGGGCTTGGTAGTCTTCTCCCGGGGGGACAGGCTCCGGTCCGTCAGCACGTTCTCCAGGTTCACCACGGTGAAATCGTCGGACTCGAACACGGGCCGGACGTTTTGAAGAAAATACTCCGGCTCCTGCTTGGCGGCGTAGTCCAGGAAGTTCCCCGCCGCCCGCTGCCCGTGGAGGGAGGCCAGCAGCATATCCCCCGTAAAGCTCATCACAATGCGGAAGGACTCCGGCGTCTCCCCCGGGCGGGGGACGGGCCCGTCGAACTCCGGCAGGTCCGGCTCCCACATCATGGGGTCGTCATAGGGGGGCAGGGAGTCCTCAAACGCCATGGCCCCCCGGACGGGGAGGAGCAGCAGCAGGGCCGCCAGCAGGCCGGTGAACAGTCGCTTCATCGTCATCTTCCTCTCTGCAAAAAGTCGGGGACGTTTTCCTGTATTATACCAGGGTTTCCGGAAAAAGGAAAGAGCGGAAACGCCGGGGGCGGGTCCTACTCCTCCGGCTCCCGGAGGACGAAGCGCAGCGCGTACACGCCGGTCTCCGGGTCGAGGACCCCCGTCACCTCCGGGGTGATCTCCAAGGGGGCCATCCCGTCTACGATGTCCAGCCGGCCATCCTCCCCCGCCGTCTCAAAGGCCCACAGGGGTCCGCCGTCCGCGCCCACGCCCGCTTCCAGCACCGTGGCCACGGCGCCGGGGAAGACGGTGTAGACGGGGCACGGCTCCGGGCCGCCGCCGTTAGGGAAATCCTCCCCCACCTCCCGGACGCCGGTGATCTCGATCTTCAGGCCGCCGCGCTCAAACAGCGCCGTCTCCCCTCCCGGCTGCTCCCGGGGCTCAAAGGCCGCCCAGAACAGGAACACCGCCAGCACGGCGACGCCGGGGAACAGCAGGGAGCGATAGCGGTGAACCGGCTTCCGGGGCCGCTTCATCGAACGCATGGGGCTCGCTCCTCTCCTTCGGTTGATCCGGGCTCCTCCCGGTTTGGAAAACGGTCACGGGCGGGCCCGATGCGGATGACGTCCGCCAGGGAAAAATCCTCCGTCTCCATGAGGTTATGGCTTAGGATTTCCCGGATGTCCTCCGGCAATTCCGCATAGCGCAGCGGCCTCCGGGGCTCGGAGTGCTTTGTGTAATACGCGTGCAGGCTGCAAACCCCGGGGGTTGTCCCGTCGTCCGCGTCAAAATAGTAGAGGCCCCGGTCGGAGAACTCCCTCGCCACCCGTTCCGCCGGGCCGGTCTTGGGGAGGCACAGGCGGCTGCCCGTGATCCTCGCGGCGCCTTGAAAATACTCGATCAGGGCGTCCGCCCGCTCCTGGTTTTCCAGGACAAACCCAGACAGATTCCCCGCGCCCGCGCTGCAAAACACGGCGAGGCCGCCCCGCCGGTCCACTCCGTACCACTCCATATCCAGGTACTCGGCGGCGCTGATAACCGTCATACCGGCCCTCCCCTCCAGTCCTTTGAGATTGCCTCCCGGGAGGCGTGAAGAAAAAAGAGAGAGGAGACCCGCTCCTCTCTCTTCATCCAACAGAACTCACTTCGAAACGACGGACTTCACGACCTTGATCTCCCGGCCGTTGTAAGTACCGCACTCCTGGCACATTCTGTGAGGCAGGTGCATAGCACCGCATTTGGGGCACACGACCAGATTGGGGGCCGTCAGCTTCCAGTGGGAGCTGCGCCGCTTGTCCCGTCTCGCTTTGGATACTTTACCCTTGGGTACTGCCATTGTGACACCTCCTTAACCATACAAAAGGCGCGGAGCGCGCTTCTCGTTATTTGTTCTCCAAAAGCTTTGCCAGGGCCGCCAGCCGGGGGTCCGGCTCCTTTTTGCAGGAGCAGGGGCCGAGGTTTAGATTGGCGCCGCACCGGGGGCACAGGCCCTTGCAATCTTCCGAACACAGTGTTTTGCTGTCCATGCCGAGGATGAAGGCCGTGCGGGCCAAATCTCCCGCATCCACGGTTCCGTCCTCCAGCAGGACGATCTCGTCGCTCTCCCCGTTCTGGAGCTCCTCCGCCAGCATACAGCTGTAGGCGATCTCCTTCTCCTGGGTGAAGGCCTTGCCGCAGCGGTCACAGACCGCGTCCAGGGTGGTCTCCGCCGTCAGGTCCAGGGTCAGCAGGTCCGCCGTGTTGCGGACCTCCCCCCGCACCGCCACCGGGCGGGTAACGGGCCTGCGGCCGTCGAACTCCAGGTCCGACAGGTCCAGCTCAAAGCGGAACTCCAGCCGCCCGCCGGGGGTGTGCAATATGGGTCTTACGTCCATTACCATAGGCTACCTCGCAACGATACCTTACGTATTATAAAGGATGGTCCCGCCGTTGTCAAACAATTTTTTCATTTTTCCGCTTCTTTTTTCTTGGGCCCCCTCAGCCGTCCTCTTCCTCCCGCCAGTTGGGCAGGGGAATTCCAAAAATGGAGGCCCGGAAGCCCTTTTGCAGCCGCTCCGCCGGGGCCACCTGATAGGCGTCCTTGGGCCACCGGGCCGCCCAGCCCGCCTGGAGCCGCTCCGCCAGGGGGGCGCAGACCGGGTCCTCCAGCAGCATGGGGCTGAGGAAGCAGACGAGCATCTGCCGGTCCTCCACCTTCGCCAGGGAGCGGTTCCAGGGCCTCTGCCGCCTCCAGCCCTCCGCCAGGCCGTCCAGCAGCACGTCCGCCAGGGCCGCCTCCTCCCCGTCCGCCAGGGCCGCCTCCCGGAAGAGGGGGCCGTACTGGTCCCGGTAGTCCTGAAGCGCCCGGCCGTACTCCTTCCCGGTAAACCGGGCCAGCCAGGGCTTCCCGTCCTGGACGGCCCCCAGCAGGGTTTCCACGTTCACTTCCCTCACGGCTCTTCCTCCTTCTCCGGCGCCCGCCCGGACCTGCGGAGCTCCTCCATAATCCATCCGGCGCACAGCGCCACGTTCAAGCAGACCAGCAGGCCGGTAAACCCGGCGGCCCGGACACCGAAGTCGTCTCCCAGAAAGGGGAAGAAATCCATCAGCGCCCCCAGATACCACAGGGCGATGAACTCCGCCAGCATCCCGGCGGTGCGCCTCACGGCGGTCCGGCCCTTTATCGCAAACCAAACCCCGGCAATTCCCGGCAGCAAAGTAATCGCCAACGCCACAAGCATGGACACAGCCGCTGCACTCCTCTCTA
>CAMXNV010000140.1 GCA_947245315.1 uncultured Oscillibacter sp.
GGAACTCCCTCAGTCACCGCCTCCGGCGGCGACAGCTCCCTCAAAGAGGGAGCCTAGGGAAAGCGAAAGCTTACCCCCGCCCCTCCCAAAGAAAGCAGCCCGTTCCTCCGGCAACCCCACTTGCCTCTCCCTCTGGGAGAGGTGGCACGGCGAAGCCGTGACGGAGAGGGCTCTCCCCCGGACCCCCCACTCTTAAATAGAACACCCTGTAGGGGCGGACCTGCGTGTCCGCCCGGCCCCCGCAATATCCACCCCCCGGGCGGCGCACCCCACCTCCTCTTACAGCGCGCTTTTTTCTTTCCCCAAAATCCAAAGTAAAAAACTGTCATTTTTTAGGAACCCCTTATTCCAACAGACAAGGAGTTTTTCCCATGAACACACCTGCCGTCTTTGACTCTCGCGATCCCCGGTGCAAGCAGCCCTACGGCGCCCTGCCCTGCGGGGCGGCCTGGTCCCTCACCTGCCGCCCCTTGGCCCGGGAGGGCTTCACCCACTGCTCCGTGATCCTCCGGCGGGAGTTCGCCGGCCATGAGATGGAGGCGGAGATGCCCTTTTCCGCCCCCTGGGAGGACCGGACCTGCTTCTCCATCTCCCTCATCCCCTTCCAGGAGCCGGAGCTGGTTTGGTACTGGTTCCGCTTCTGGCGGGACGACGGCACCGGCTGTTTCCTGGACAAGACGGGCTATCGCAGCGAGGGGGAGATCTGCCCCTGGCAGATGACGGTCTACCAGGAGAGCCACACCCCCGCCTGGTTCGGTGAGGGCGTCACCTATCAGATTTTCCCCGACCGCTTCTGTCGCCTCTCCGTCCCCAGCCCGGAGGGCATGCCGGGGGCTCGCTGGGTCCACGAGAACTGGAGCGACGCCCCCGCCTGGCGGCCGGAGAACGGCGAGGTGAAGAACCGGGACTTCTTCGGCGGCTCCCTGGCGGGCGTGAGCTCCCACCTGGAGGACCTGGCGGCCCTGGGGGTGGAGAATCTCTACTTCTGCCCGATTTTTGAATCCGCGTCCAACCACCGCTACAACACGGCGGACTACACCAAGATCGATCCCATGCTGGGCAGCGAGCGGGACTTCCGGGCCCTCTGCGCCAAGGCCAGGGACCTGGGCATCCGGGTAATCCTGGACGGGGTCTTCAACCACACCGGCTCCCAAAGCGTCTACTTCAACGCCGACGGCTTCTATCCCACCCTGGGGGCCGCCCAGAGCCGGGAGAGCCCTTACTACGACTGGTTCCATTTCAGCGACTGGCCCGGGTCCTACGACGCCTGGTGGGGCATCAGCACCCTGCCCAACGTCCGGGAGGACTGCCCCAGCTATATTGACTTCATCATCGAGGGCCAGGACTCCATTGTCAAGCGCTGGCTCCGGGCCGGGGCCTCGGGCTGGCGGCTGGACGTGGCGGACGAGCTGCCGGACGCCTTTATTGAAAAGCTCCGCAGCGCCGTGGAGGAGACGGACCCCGACGCCCTGCTCCTGGGCGAGGTCTGGGAGGACGCCAGCAACAAGATTTCCTACTCCCAGCGCCGCCGCTACCTCCTGGGCCGGGAGCTCCACGGCGTCATGAACTACCCCTTCCGCACGGCCCTTCTGGCCTACCTCCTGGGGGGCCCGGCGGAGGACTTCCAGGAGGCTATGGAGACCCTCCGGGAGAACTACCCCCCCGCCGCCTTCTACTCGGCCATGAACTTCCTGGGCACCCACGACACCCCCCGCGTCCTGACCCTGCTGGGGGGCCGTCCCCTGCCGGAGAGCCGGGAGAATCAGGCGGTCTTCCGCCTTACCCCCGAGGAGCGGGAACTGGCCGGGAAGCGGCTCCTCCTGGCGGCGGCGGTGCTCTTCACCTTCCCCGGCTCCCCCATGATCTACTACGGCGACGAGGCGGGCCTGGAGGGAGCCGCGGATCCCTTCAACCGGGGGACCTACCCCTGGGGGCAGGAGGATAAGCTGCTTCTGTCCTGGTTCTCCGCCCTGGGGAAGCTCCGGAAGGACCGGGATTCCCTGCGCCGGGGCTCCCTCCGCTGGCTGGAGGCCCGGGGGACCCTGCTGGCCTTCGCCCGGGAGGAGGACGGCGAGGCCACCTATACCCTCATCAACGCCGGGGACGAGGCCCAGCCGCTCAGCCTGCCGGAGGCGGAGTACCTAGATCTCCTCAACGGGGGGCCCGTCTCCGGCGGGGAGCTGGTCCTCCCCCCCTGCTCCGCCCTGGTGCTGGGCCGGGAACTGTAATAGGAAAATGTTTCACGTGAAACATTGGGCTCGTCCGAGAGGGCGGGCCCTTGTTTTGTTTCACGTGAAACACTTTTCGGAGGGAGCGCTTTTTTTAGTGTGTCTTTTTCTTTCTTTTTTCTAAAAATTTCTCTCCGGATCTTGAAAGGGTGAGGCGGGATTGTTATAATGGCTTTTGTGTACGGCCCCGGACCGATTCCGGCGGAAGCCTTGCCCGAATCCCGGGCAGCCCGGTCGGCCGGAAATTCGGTAAAGTAGGTGCTTTTGTGGCAAAAATTATTGCTATGGTAAACCAAAAGGGCGGCGTGGGCAAGACGACCACCTGCGTCAACCTGTCCGCCGCCTTGACGGAGGCGGGCAAGCGGGTCCTCCTCTGCGACTTCGATCCCCAGGCCAACGCCACCTCCGGCATGGGGGTGGACAAGACCGTGTCCAAGGGCGTCTACTCCGCCCTGATCGGGGAGCTCCCCGCCGCCGAGGCGGTGGCGCACACGCGGTACGGCGACGTGCTTCCCTCCAACAAGGCCCTGGCGGGCGCGGGGGTGGAGCTCATCGGCATGGAGCACCGGGAGTTTCTCCTGCGGGAGGCCCTGAATCCCCTGCGGGAGAGCTACGATTTTATCCTGGTGGACTGCCCGCCCTCTCTGGAGCTGCTGACCCTGAACGCCCTCTGCGCGGCGGACTCCATTCTGGTGCCCGTGCAGTGCGAGTACTTCGCCCTGGAGGGGCTGTCGGACTTGATGAACACGGTCCGGCTGGTCCGGCGGGCTCTGAACCCGTCCCTGGAGCTGGAGGGGGTGCTTCTGACCATGTACGACGCCAGGACAAACCTGGCCATGCAAGTGGCGGAGGAGGTCAAGCACTACTTCCCCGGCAAGGTGTACGCCTCGGTCATTCCCCGGAACATCCGTCTCTCCGAGGCCCCCAGCCACGGCAAGCCCATCACGGCTTACGACCGGGCCTCCAGAGGCGCCGACGCCTACACCGCCCTTGCCACGGAGCTCCTTACTTTTTCTCAGGAGAAAAAGTAAGCAAAAAGAGCTAGCGCGCTGACGGGGGTCCGGTGGGCGCAGGTGGCTGGAGCGACGACAACTTGCTCTGGTGTTATGGGAAACCTTGATTTTGGGCAGACTTTCAGGTACATCGACGAAGCCATGCCCAACGGGGAGGGTCATTCGACCTCCTATTTTCGAAAACCCTTTGCGAAAGTTCTTTTTGGTTCTTTTTCTTTCAAGAAAAAGAACAGAGAAAGGAGTGTTTCTTTTGGCGAGTAAAAAGCCCTCCGGGCTTGGACGGGGGTTGGGTGCGCTTCTGGGGGACGACGTCCTGAAGCCGGAGGCCGCCGGGAACCTCTACCTGCCCATCTCCCAGGTGGAGAGCTGCTCCGCCCAGCCGCGAAAGCTGTTTGACGAGGCGGCCCTGGCGGAGCTGGCGGAGTCCATCCGGGAGCACGGCGTCATCCAGCCCCTGACCGTGCGGAAGCTGGCCTCGGGGTACTACCAGATCATCGCCGGGGAGCGGCGCTGGCGGGCCGCCCGGCTGGCGGGCTTGACCGAGGTCCCCGCCGTGGTCATTGAGGCTGACGACCAGAAGGCCGCCGAGCTGGCCCTGGTGGAGAATCTCCAGCGGGAGGACCTGAACCCCATGGAGGAGGCCGCCGGGTTCCAGTCCCTCATCCAGACCTATCACATGACCCAGGAGGAGGCCGCCCAGCGGGTGGGCAAGTCCCGCAGCGCCGTGGCCAACGCCATGCGGCTCCTGGGGCTCCAGCCCTCCGTCCGGAAACTGGTGGAGGAGGGGCGGCTCTCCGCGGGCCACGCCCGGGCCCTGCTCCCCCTCTCCCCTGCCCTACAGGAGAAGGCGGCCGCCGCCGTCATCCAGGGGGAGTTCTCCGTCCGGCAGACAGAGGCCCTGGTCAAGAAGCTGTCCCAGGAGGCGGAGGACCTTCCGGAAGAGCCGGAGACGGAGACCACGGAGGTGGACTACACCCTGGAGGCCCAGGTGGCCCTGTCCAATAAGCTGGGCCGGGGCGTGAAGATCGTCATGGGCCGGAAGAAGGGCCGGATCGAGCTGGAATACTACGGCGTGGACGATCTGAACGATCTTCTGGACGCCCTGGAGCTCCTGAAGATCGGACGGAAAGGACCGGAGGCATGAAGTTGGAAAAGCGAAGCGACGGCGGCCCGATGGAGCCCATGGAAGAGCCCAAGGGGAAGAAGCCCGTGGTGGTCTACATCATGGTCCTGTTCATCGCGGCCTTTCTGCTGATGGCCTGGTCCTTTGTCTCCCACCAGAAGAGCAACACCGAGGCCCTGGGACGGCTGCAAAGCTCCGTCGGCGCTATGCAGGAGGTCCAGGGCTTGCAGGAGCAGGTGATCGCCCTCCAGAAGGAGCTGGCGGAGGCCGAGGCCCGGGCGGAGGAACTGGAGGAGACGGCGGCGTCCCTCCAGCCCGCAGTGGAACATCTGGAGGGGCAGCTGGAGGCCATGGAGGCCCTCTATGCCTTGCAGCAGCAGTATTCCGCCGGGGACTACGAGGCCTGTCAGCAGATCATCTCCCGGATCGAGGAAACGGGCCGGGCGGAGACCTTCCCCCGTCTGGAGGACGGCAGCGTCACCCGCCCGGAGGACCGCTACCGGCAGCTGAAAACGGCTGTGGAGGCGCGGCTGGCCGAGCTGGAGAACGAAGAGGAGGTGCAGGAGCCGTGACCTGGCTTAAAACCCATTGGAAGGCTCTGGGCTTGGTTTTGGTTTTGATTCTGGGTCTTGTTTGGTATACCCGGCCCGTGGATATCTACGGCTTGGGCATCGGAGAGCTGGAGGCCGTCATCGTCCGCATTTCTTACAATGAGCCAGGCGTAGGCGAGCAGGAGGCCCGGAGCATTGGCCTCCGGCCCGGCGATCCCCTGTGGCAGACCGTCCTGGAGGAGCTGGAAGCCCTCCGCTTCCGGAGGTCCCCGTGGAATGCGGTCCAGCAATATCTGAGAGAGGACGTCATCCGCACCAAGCCCACCGCAAGGGAGGCTCTGGTCTTCTATCTCTGGGACAGCGGCGACAGGTCGCTGATGCTCCAAATGAACGCAGGAACCCCCTGCTACACCTCTCCGTACACCAGCCGGAACCTTCCCGCCTTCCTCTCCGGCGGCGAGGAGACCGCCGGGGGCTTGGCGGAGCGGGTCCGGGTGTTGATGGAGGTTGATTGAGAGGAGGGCAGTAGGAGCGGAAGGGGGCGGCCCCCGTAAAGGGGATGCCGCATCCCTAAGCGGCAAAGCCGCCAAGGGCTGCGCAAAGCCCCTTCCCTACAGGGTGGTCTATCGATACATGAGAAGTTCCGGGAGGAACCCTCTCCGTCACGGCTCCGCCGTGCCACCTCTCCCAAAGGGAGAGGCAAGTG
>CAMXNV010000141.1 GCA_947245315.1 uncultured Oscillibacter sp.
CGTTCATCCAGCAGACCCACTTGCCTCTCCATAGAGGGCGGTCCGTTCATCCAGCGACCTACTTGCCTCTCCCTTTGGGAGAGGTGGCACGGCGAAGCCGTGACGGAGAGGGCTTTCCCCCAGGGTCTCCCCCTATCTCTCCTCAGACCTTCCCACAAGGTAATCGATACTCACCCCGAAGTGGTCGGCCAGCTTCCAGGCGTTCTCCAGGCTGGGCAAGCTTGCGCCCCGTTCATACTTTTGGTAATGCTGCTCGGCAATCCCTAGAGCTTCCGCAACCTGTACCTGGGTTTCACATACTTCTTTCCGAAGCTCCCGGATTCTCTCTTTTAGAATAATTTCCATGCTGCCCCCTTGACAAATCAAAAAGTATGTGTTACCCTATAAATATACACACCAAAGAATATGTGTTAGATGGGAGGATAAATGCATGTCCGACTTCATGAAATGGCTCTACGCCCACTACATCAAGCCCCAAATCGACGCCGCGCCCCAGGGGGAATACGCCGAGGCCCTGTCGGTGGTGGAAAACGAAATCATCCCTCACATGAAAGCCGACTATGAAAAGGCGGCGGAGTTCGCCGCCCTCCACGCGTTCCATCTGGGCCTCCGCACCGGGAAGGGCCTGGCGGACAGCTTCACCGCGTGATCCCCAGCTCCCCTAAAATGGCCTCCTCCCGCTCCCGCATCCGGGCCTTCATGGGGCCCTCGTCCACGTGGTCATACCCCAGCAGATGCAGCACCGAGTGCACGGTCAAATAGGCCAGCTCCCGGCGGTTGGAGTGCCCGTACTCCTTGGCCTGGGCCGTCACGTGCTCCAGGGAGATCATCATGTCCCCCAGGGGAACCAGGCCCGTCCCCGGGTCCGCGTCCCCGGGCCCCGGGAGCTCCCCGGGCCGGAGCTCGAAGGCCGGGAAGCTCAGCACGTCCGTGGCCTTGTCCACCTGCCGGGCCTCCCGGTTCAGGGCCCGGATTTCCTCGTCGCTGGTGACCAGCACGTCCACTTCACAGGGAAAGTCCACCCCCTGGGCCGCCAGCGCCGTGCGGATGACCTTCCGGATGAAGGCAACCTGACTCTCGTTCACCCCCGGGACGGCGGCGGTGACGGGGATGTAGTGGCGCTTCATCTCCGGCCTCCCTTCCCCTGGCCCTTCCGCTGGTCCCGCTTCTCATAGTCCTCATAGGCTTGGACAATTCTCTGGACCATGACGTGGCGCACCACGTCGGCGTTGGTCAGCTCACAGATGCCGATGCCCTCCACGTTTTTCAGGACCCGCATGGCCTCCCTGAGGCCGGAGGTCTTCCCGTCGGGGAGGTCGATCTGGGTGGCGTCCCCCGTGATGACGATCTTGGACCCGAAGCCCAGGCGGGTCAGGAACATCTTCATCTGCTCCCGGCTGGTGTTCTGGGCCTCGTCCAGGATGATGAAGCTGTCGTCCAGGGTCCGGCCCCGCATGTAGGCCAGGGGGGCCACCTCGATGTTCCCCCGCTCCAGGTACTTCTGGTAGGTCTCCGCCCCCAGCATGTCGAAGAGGGCGTCGTACAGGGGCCGGAGGTAGGGGTCCACCTTGCTCTGCAAATCCCCGGGGAGGAAGCCCAGGCGCTCTCCGGCCTCCACGGCGGGGCGGGTGAGGATGATCCGGTTCACCTGCTTGTCCCGGAAGGCCTGGACGGCGGCGGCCACGGCCAGGTAGGTCTTCCCCGTGCCCGCGGGGCCCACGCCGATGGTGACCGTGTTTTTCAGCACCGAGGCGATGTAGTCCTTCTGGCCGATGGTCTTGGGCTTGATGGGCCGCCCCTTGGCGGAGATGCAGAGGACGTCCCCGGTGAGCTCGGCGATCTTCTCCTCCTTGCCCGCCCGGACCATGTTGATGACGTAGCGGACATTTTGCTCCCCGATGGCCTCCCCCCGGCTGGAGAGGGTCAGAAGGGCCTGGACCGCCTTGCAGGCCAAGGCCACGTCCTCCGCCTCGCCCTCCACCCGGAGCTCCCCGTCCCGGTTCACCACCGTGACGGAGAACTCCTGCTCCAGCAGGCGGATGTTCTCGTCGAAGGAGCCGAAAATGTTGATGGCCTGTTCCAGGCGCTCAATGCTGATTCTCTGTTCCAAAGTCTTCACTCCTGTGTCCTTTTCTTGAAAGAAAAGGACCAAAAGAACGTTCGCGCGCTCTTTGCCGCTCTGTATTCCGGGTCCCCCACACGGCAACGGGGGCAGCCCTTCAACGAAAGCGCGGTTGGTCCTATTCTTCGATTTCCTCTGTATAAATGGGCGCCGTCTCCCCGATCTCCTCCCGGCACTCCGCCGACAGGGTCACCAGCAGCGTGTCCCCCCGCTGGCGGGAGGAGCACAGGGTGGAGCGCACCTCGCCGTAGGGCTCCACCATCCGGAGGAGCTGGTCGTTCAGGATGGCCCCGGCGGCCTGCTCCGCCCCGGCGGCGTCCTGGGGCGTGGGGACGGCCTCGTAAAAGCGCCAGGTCTCCGTCACCAGGGTGACGGGCAGGGGAATCCCCAGGAGGGTCCAGGGGTGGCGTTTACTTATTTTATCATATTCCGCCCCTTCAATGCTACTGTTTGAGAAGAATTTTATCCGGCGGGTTCCAAATACCAGGGAGACCCCCGTCTTCTCCTCGCCGGTGTAGCGCTTTTCCAGGGCCGTCAGGGGCATGGAGGCCGTCAGCGTGTACCAGGTCCGGGCCTCCACCTTCCCCAGGCCCGCCAGGACCCGGGCCCCCACGGTGTCCGTGTCCTCCACGCCGGAGATGAGAATCTGGCCCTCGGCCACGGCGCTCCCCGGGACCACGCAGGGCACCCCGCCCACCGTCTGGACCTTCAGCACCAGCCCCGCCCGCCGGGCCACCAGGTTGCAGGGCTCCCGCCGGTCGATCATGACGGGGGGCGGCGTCCGCTCCCGGACCTGGACATTGGCCCGGCAGCCGGAGACGTTGACGGCGATCCAGCTCAGCTCCGGCACGTCCAGGAGCACGTGGTTCCGGATGTCCTCCCCGTTGAGGGACAGCCCGAAGGTCCCCAGGCCCACGCCGTTCTTGTCCAGGGCCCGGAGAATCCGCTCCGTGGGGACGGTGACGTTGCCCTCCACCTGGAAGTCCCAGATGAAGAAGGACCCCAGAAACAGCGCCAGGGCGCAGCCCACCAGGCCGGTGACCAGGGCCTGGCGGTGCCGGAAGCGGAGGAGGAAGTAGGGGGCCCCCTCCAGGCCCAGGACGGAGAAGGTGCAGTCCAGGTTCCTCCCCGCCTGGCGGAGCCGCCTCCAGTCCCGCCGGGACAGGCGGCAGGTAAAGGCCGTGGGGCTCTCCCACTCCAGGTCCCAGAAGGCCAGGTCCCGGGCCCCGCAGAGGTTCAGCACCCGCTCCGGAAAGGCGCACTCCGCCCGGACCCGGACCTGGCCCCGGAGGAGGTTGACGATTCCCTTCAGCATGGCTCGGCCCTCACCCACTCCAGGGAGTCGATCCGCCCGCCGATGCGTAGCTCCCCCGCCGTCATGGCCATGAGGGTCAGCCGCTCCCCCCGGACCCGGAGGACCCCGGCGGCGGTGTTGGCGTCGATCTGGGTCTCCGTGTAGGCCAGGAGGCCGGTGTGATGCTCCAAATACAGCTGGCGGCCCCCCACCATTTCCAGCCGGGGCAGCCCCGCCACAATGTCCGCCGGCAGGTCGAACAGCTCGGCCACGGCGGTCAGCATGCCGCCGTCCCGGTCTCGCCGGTTACGCTCCATAGTTCTCACCTCAAAAGACCTATATGCGGCAGGGGCCAAAAATCTGCTTGTCCCCCTCCGGCTTTCCGGAATGGGGGGCCCCGCCGCCGCATAAGCATGGCCTGGTGATGTCTATGAAGCTGCGCCCACGCGGGGCCGCGTGCCTGTTGCTCTGCGGCCTGTTAATCTGGTTTTTGGCGGACGCTGCCCAGGTCCGCTCCGCCGCGGCGGCGGGCCTCCTCCTGTGCGGGCGGTCCGTCATTCCCGCCCTGTTTCCCTTTATGGCGGCCTCCACCATGCTGGTGTCCCTGGGCTTCGGCCAGTGGGCCGCCCCCCGGCTGGCGGGGCTGATGAACCTCTACCGGCTCCCCGGCCCCGCCGGGTCCGCCCTGCTGCTGGGCCTGGTGGGGGGCTACCCCATCGGGGCCCGGACGGCGGCGGAGCTCCACAAGAAGGGCCTCCTCACCGCCGGCGAGGCGGAGCGGCTCCTGGGCTTCTGCAACAACTCCAACCCGGTGTTCCTCATCAGTGTCCTGGGGGGCGGGGTCTTCGGCAGCCCCCGGGTGGGGGTCTACCTCTGGCTGATCCACCTGCTCTCGGCCCTGCTGACGGGCTTCTTCTTCCGGGGCGGGGGGCAATCCCCTGGGCGGGAGAGACCGCCAAGGCTTTCCCCTTGTCAGGGGAGCTCCCTGGCCGCCGCCTTTGTGGAGGGGGTGCGGAGCGCCTGCGGCAGCATGGTCGCCGTGTGCGGCTTTGTGATTTTCTTCTACGTGCTGGCCAGCCCCCTGGCCCGCCTGGGGGGCCCGCTGGGGGCGGGGCTGGTGGGCTTCCTGGAGCTCTTTTCCCTCACGCCGCTGCTGGCGGCGGACCGGCTGAGCTTCGTCCTGGCCTCGGCCTGCGCGGGCTGGGGCGGGGTGTCCATCCTCTGCCAGACGGCGGCGGTGCTGGAGGGCAGCGGCCTGAGGCTCCGGAACTGCGTCAGGGGGAAGGTGATCCAGGGGGTCCTGGCGGGAGCGCTGGCGGCGGCGGGGAGCTTGTGGCTCTTCTGAGACGGGCGAAAGCTTAGAACCTGTATTCATAACCGGGGGATGTCGGCTGGGCGAGGGATTTTGCCTTCAATCGAGGCAAATTTTCTCCACGGGCTGGCTTGACATAGAACCGTCAAGTCTGCCGAGGCCCGTTCCTTTAGGCCGAGGCTGTCGCCCGTGGCGAAAATTTAACGATGAGTGAGGGCAAAAGACCCGCTCAGACGGCGTCACACGGTTGTGAATACAGGTTCTTATATTATTTGATTCGGCCTCCTTTGAAAGGAGGCTTTTTTCTGTCCGGTTGCGGGCGCTCCCCGGGACCTCCGGCACCGCGCAGTCCATGCGGCGGAAGGCTGTCCCCTTAAAACCGATTGGCCCGCTCGGACATGTTTGTAATAATTTGCAAAAAATGCTTTGAAATCCGCCGGTGGATATGGTATAATGTACAGGAACTTTATTCTGCCAATAGGGTTCGCGGAAACAGAGAAGGAGGAGGTTGTGAAATTGGAACAGAGTTACGCTATTGAGATGCTGAACATCACCAAGCGGTTCCCGGGCATCGTGGCCAACGACAATATCACCCTACAGCTGAAAAAGGGCGAGATCCACGCCCTGCTCGGCGAGAACGGCGCCGGAAAGTCCACGCTGATGAGCGTGCTCTTCGGCCTGTACCAGCCGGAGGAGGGCGTGATCAAAAAAGACGGCCAGGTGGTCTCCATCAAGGACCCCAACGACGCCAACGACTTAGGGATCGGCATGGTCCACCAGCACTTCAAGCTGGTGGAGTGCTTCACGGTGCTGGACAACATCATCATGGGCGTGGAGCCCTGCAAGCACGGTTTCCTCCAGAAGG